>CADCNZ010000136.1 GCA_902802935.1 uncultured bacterium
AACAGAGAAATGGTTTGCGGTATCGCAACAGATCCTCAATACGGTCCGATGATGATGTTCGGCTTAGGCGGTGTATTCATCGAAGTTATGAAGGATGTAACCTTCAGAATCGCACCTCTTACAGATATGGATGCAAAAGATATGATTAAGTCTGTTAAGGCATATAAACTTCTTGAAGGTGCAAGAGGTACAACACCTGCTCAAATGGATCAGATTGAAGAAACATTGTTGAGATTATCTCAATTAGTTTCTGATTTCAAATTCATCGATGAATTAGATATCAACCCATTGTTGATTTCTGAAAAATCAGGTGAAGGTATTGCCGTAGACGGACGTATCAAAGTAAGAATGTCAGAAGCTCAAGAAGCTCTCGGCTACCACTGCGAAAACGGCGTTTGCGCTTGCAGTCTGTAAGAATAAATCATTAAATTAAATAAAGCAAGTGGGTATAGCGAAAGCATACCCACTTTTTTTATTCTTTAAATATAGGTGGGCAAGTCTATCGGCTTTGTCCACCTACGGACAGCTAAGTTAGTTAAAAAATTTAAAACTACTATTAATTCCGGATTCAATATCTGATTTGATTTTTATTATGTCATCTAAAGTTAAATTGCCTTTGTCATTTGATTGAGCAGAAGAATCTGTACTTGGTGTTACTGTACGTTTTTCTTGGCTAAGATTAGGTGTATAACCATTATCAATATAATTTTTGAGCATCAAAAGAATTGTTTGTTCTCCACTCAAACCACCCATATTGCCTGTTTCTTTTTTAACATTACCGAAAAATAATTCTAAATTTTGTACATCTATGTCTAAATTGTTTTCTTTAATATACTTTTCCATAGCTTCTGTTCTATTTTTGAGCATTTGAGTCATTGCAAAAGCTGGGAAATATGGAATATTAAAACTACACCAATTAGCATATAGTTCATTCATTTGCTGCAAGGTAGGTTTCTGTTTAAGGTTATCTTGCTGAATTTGAGTGTTAATTGGTCTACTTAAATTAATTCTTTGTCGATTGATTTGTACCATAATTGTCTCCTTTTTTTATTACTACTAGTTCATAAATTCTTATATTATATTTATCGTCAAATTTTTAAAAAACTTTAGCGATTTTATTGAAATTGATACAAATCTTTACAATTAATTAACCAATTTTATGGTTAATAGTTGGTTAAACTATTTGGCGGATTACTATATGCTATAGTATATGAACTACCAAAAACTTATTACTTCAAATATTAAAGAATTGCGTTTAAAAAATGGGTTGACGCAAGAGCAATTTGCAGAAAAAATAGGAATAACTGTAAACGGAGTTTCAAATATTGAACGCAACCGTTATCAACCAACTGCAAAAATGATTGATAAAATCTGCACCGCTTTTGGGATAACTCCGCAAGAGCTTTTAACAATTGATTCCTCTGCAAATGAGGATTTGATAAAAAATATAAACACTCTGCTTGCAAACTGCAGTCCAAGACAATTAAAAAAAACATACGAAATTATTCAGATATTAATAAAAAAATAAAAAAAGATGCCAATAGGCATCTTTTTTTGCTAATTAGTATCTATGTGTTGTGTCTGTGCAATCGCAATAACATTCTTCTTCCTGTGGTATTGCTAACACTGCAATTGCGGATAAGCCGACTAAAGAATAAATGATTCTTGATACCAGTGACATGTCTCCGAACATTGCACCTATGATATTATACCCGAAGAAACCTACTATACCCCACACAAGGGCACCTGTTATTACTAGCGCAAATGCTATCATTCTAAGAATATGCATATCACACCTCCTTTTATTTTATAATTTAAGCTTTTTCAACCTCCTTTCATTTTTATTATGAAACTTTTAAAAAAAATTACATTAGACAAATGGGGGGGGTAAATATGTGAATGTAACTTTGTGATAATAATTTCTATCCAAAAAAAAACAAAGCGTCTTATTAAGACGCTCTGCTTTTTTATTAAAATTGTATATTTTAATAAAACCAAATATTCTTTTCTTTTTGGTTACTTTTTCATTTTTACGCAAAAAATAGCACCGATAATATCGGTGCTATTACAAAATATGTATTTACCCTCTAGCCTTTGAGCTGGCTCATAACTTCATCAGCAAAGTTATCTGAGCGTTTTTCAAGACCTTCACCAAGAACGAATCTGTCAAATTTAACGATATTTAATTTACCTGAGATTAACTGTTCAATAGTTTGATCAGGGTTTTTAACAAACGGCTGTTCGACTAAACATCTTTGAGCCATCAATTTGTTAACTCTGCCTTCAACAATTTTAGCTCTTATTTGTTCCGGTTTTTTAGCCAAGTCTTGTTTACCCATTTCAATTCTTGTTTCTTCTTCGATTACAGAAGCAGGAATGTCTGCTCTTGAAACAAATTCAGGTGCTGAAGATGCGATATGTAAACAAATATCTTTTGACAATACTTCGTCTTTTGCATCTGTTAGCAGAAGTACACCTATTTTACCGTTATGGATATATGTTGAAGTGTTGCCTTCATATCTTACAAATCTTCTTACTGTAATTTTTTCTCCGATAGAAGCAATTTTTTCTTTAATAACTTCTTCAACCGGTTTGCCGCATTTCGGGCAAGTAGTTGAAAGAAGAGCATTTACATCTGATGGATTTGCTGAAGCAACAAGCTCTGCTAAACCGTTTGTTAATTCAATAAATTCAGCATTCTTTGCAACAAAGTCTGTTTCACAGTTAACTTCAACCATTGCTCCAACACCATCTGCTACGTAAGAACCGATTCTGCCTTCTGCAGCGATTCTACCCATTTTTTTGTCAGCAGAAGCGATACCTTTTTGGCGAAGCACTTCCATTGCTTTATCCATATCTCCGTCAACTTCAACAAGTGCTTTTTTTGCATCCATCATGCCTGCACCGGTTTTATCACGAAGTTCTTTTACCATAGTAGCTGTAATATTCATTTTATTCTCCTTATTTTAATTAATTTAGGTGAATCGTGATTTGTGATTTGTGATTCGATATTTATAATTACGATTCACGACTCACTATTCACGATTCACTTTAAATTATACATTAGCAGTTTCTGTTTCAGTAACTCCTGCATCTTCAGCTTTTATTGATTCTGCTTTTGCACCGGCAGCTTTGTTTTCTCTAAGCTGTTTGCCTTCCAAAACCGCATCAGCAAGTTTTGCAGTTATAAGCTTAATAGAACGAATAGCGTCATCGTTACCCGGAACAACGAAATTGATTCCGTCAGGATTAGCATTTGTATCAGCCAAACAAATTACAGGAATATTCAATTTATTAGCTTCTGCAATTGCAATATCTTCTTTTGTTTGGTCTACAACAAAAATTATATCAGGCAAACCGCGCATTTCCTTAATACCGCCTAATGTTTTACTCAATTTTGCAATTTGTCTGTTTAATTGTGCTTGTTCTTTTTTAGGTAATTTTTCTGCGTGACCTGAAGAAATAAAATCTTCCAATTCTCTCAACTTGTTAACTCTGCCTCTGATTGTTTCAAAGTTAGTAAGCATACCGCCCAACCATCTTCTGTTGATATAGTATGCACCGGCTCTTTTTGCTTCTTCTGCTACAACTTCAGCAGCTTGTTTTTTAGTACCTACAAAAAGAACATTTCTTCCTTTTGCAGCATACTCTCTAACTGCATCATAAGCTTTATCTAACAAATCTGAAGTAATTCTCAAATCAAAAATGTAGATACCATTTCTTGCACCGTAAATATACGGTTTCATCTTAGGGTTCCAATGTTGTGTTTGGTGACCAAAGTGTACACCTGCTTCTAAAAGTTCAATAAGTGATGCTGTTGACATCTCGTGTCTCCTTTTCGTTTTAACTGTGTTTTACTACGGGCTACCTGCTCCATCGGAGATAAATACCTTATTAACAAACGTATCTATCAAGCTTGACGCAAAGAAATAATTCATCCTTTACCTCTTACGGTTCCGACTAGTTTTATTACTATCGAGCCAGTGTAACCAATTGAATCGTAATATAAACAAGGTTTAAAGTAAAGAGATTTGGCAATTTTGATATAATTTATTACTTTTTGTAACAGTAAACATAAAATGCGGCTTTAAATAAATAGCCGCATTTTTATGTGTGTTACTATAATTACCCTTTAATTCCCTTGCTCTAATTTGCATAGCAACTTAATGCAAGATTGCTTTTTAATTTGTTAAGAGCTCGCATTTCTGTTTGTCTTATGCATTCTTTTGTTACACCAAATTTCTTGCCGATATCTTCAAGCGTAGTCTTTGCAAAATTTTCCAAACCAAATCTCATTTTAATTACAGCTTGCTCCCTGTCTTTTAATACAGATATTACTTGATGCAAATCATTTTTTAATTCTTCATATTCAATATTTTCTTCAACCGTTGCTCGTTCATCTTCTAATACATCTGCTACAGATAACTCACTGCCATTATTTTTTGCATCAAATGTTCCTTCGATAGAAACTGTTGTTGTATACGCAGATAAAAAAGTATCTATTTTTTCTGGTTCAATATTCATTTTCTCTGCTACATCTTTGTTTGTTACTTGGCAGTTATATGCTCTTTCCATTTCTGATTTTACTTTAGAAAATTTTGAAAGTGTTTCTTGAATATAAACAGGAATTTTCATGCAATATGACTGTTCAGATATAGCTTTAAACATAGCTTGTTTAATCCACCAAGTTGCATAAGTTGAAAATCTGTATCCCAGTTCAGGGTTAAATTTTTCTACTGCAACCATAAGGCCTAAATTACCTTCTTGAATCAAATCTAACATTGGAAGTTTAGATACATGAATTGCTTTTCTTGCTATTGTTAAAACTAATTTTAAATTAGATTGAACCAATACTTTTTTTGCATTTTTATCACCATTTTTTGCTCTAATTGCAATTTCTTTTTCTTCATCTGCTGATAGTGTTTTATAACTATTTGCTTTTCTTAGATATGCTCCCATATCGTCTGAGCAAGATGTTAATGAGATATAACCTTCTGCAAACGGATTTGTTGTTCCTGTTTTTTTCATATTGATAAACTGTTCTTTCATAGCTAAACTCCTGTAGGGTAATTTTGGGGTAACACATGATGTGAAGCTAAATTTAATTTGAACGCTGCAGTCGTTATATTAAATTCGATACACATATAAGGATTTTATAGAGGGTAACACATAACTTAATCAATCCTTATATACTTATGATATATCATTGATATATAAAATTCAATAGTTTTGTTAAGTTTTATTACAAAAATACCCTATTTTTTTGATATTTTTTACATTTCTTAACAAACAGAATTTTGATAGCTTCGGCTATTTTTCAATCGTTGTAATCGTTTCAGACGTTTTTTCGATGTTTTTTATAAATCGCAAGTATAATTTTAAATCTGCTACTCGTGTATCAACTAGTTTTATAACCTCATTAAACATATCTTCTATTGTTTTTTTGTTTTTTAATACTGTATGAAAGAACAGGAATGTTGATTTATTATTAATGATATCATTTTTTAAGTCAATTATTTTATTGTATAAAGCAGGATCAATTATTTCTTTATTTTCACATAGCACAGTAAAAATATCACCAAGCCACCATTCTACTTCCTCTACATTTTTTATTTTCAGCCCTTTTCTGGATTTTTTTAGAAATTCGGACAATTTACTATAAACCGCAATCAAATTTTCTTTCTTTTGGGGAAGTATGTGCTTAAAATAGTACATGGTTTTTTCATATCCAATGTTTATAAGCTTACGTCTGGATTCTTTATTTAAGTTAAAATCTGCGAAGAAAATATCACCCGTATTAATACTAATACAATCGTATCTGTCATTTTGTCCATATATTTCTGTAACAAACCTTGTTGCTACGTCTGTTACACAGCTATATATAGTATTAACATATGAAATAGGATTTTTTTCGTCTTTATTATAATCACCTTCCAAGCGAAATTCCAAAATTCTATTTTCTGTATTATTTATATTGTCAGATAAACGCCACATTGGCGAAGCTTTTTGCAAATCACCGTCAACCAAACAACAATCTTTATATTCATAAGGCGCCATTAGCCCAGGCATACTTGAAGAGATTTTAATTGCATCTGCAACATCAAAATCAGGTGTTAAAAAACTTGAAAACTCTATTGGTCTAAATTTAGTTAAGTCAGTGGTAATTATAACAAGCTTTTGATTAATATCTTTAAAAGTTACGTTGCGGCCTGCAACTCCTTCAACTTTATTGGATAAAAGTTCATTTAACCAATCGACAAAGATTCCGCCTTTTGAAAGAGCAAAAGGTTTACCGAAACCTAAATGAACATCTTTAAACAAGTCAAAATTAACTTTTATAAAAAAGTTTTCTATTTCATAAGACTTATATCCGCAGGCAACCAAAGCAGCTATTATTGAACCTACTGATGAACCGCCTATAATATCATATTCTACGCCCAGTTCTTCAAGTGCTCTTATTGTTCCTATGTATGCCAAACCTCTTATTGCTCCTCCGCCAAAAAGGCATGTATATTTTAACGGATTTACCATATCTACCCCTTAATTTTATCTTTTGTGTTCTTTATTTTATTACCAAAATATCCCAAAAACATTGTCCTTCTGTAGTAGGCTATATCGTATTCAGGTTCATAGTATGATTTTTTTACATCTTCTTTTTTTACAAATATACCACATAACCTGCCATCAAATATATGTACCCAATCTTTATTGTTTTTTAAATGTTCATATACTTCAACGGTCTTTTCGGGCATTAATATTTTTGTATCATAATTTTTTATAATATCATCCCAATTTGATTCATACAATTCAAAATTTCTTAAAGCTAAAAATTCTTGATTATTGTAGACTTCTTCATATCTGCCATCCATATATACAAGATTGTCCGGATAAAGTTTGTATGTTGCATAGCTTCCAAACCCAAAAGGCACAACAATATTCCCCTTAATATTATTTATTTTAAGAAATTCTATTTCATAAAGAGGCAGGTGCTCAAAGTTTGCTCTGGGGTACCACGGTGATGAGAAAGGTATTAAAAGTGAAATAGCTATTACGGATGCATAACAAGTTCTGTTAAAAGTTTTTAACTGCTTTTTACACCAAATAAAACTCTTAAAAATTTCATCATAACAAAATGCCGCAACCGCTATCACAAAAAGTGATAACAATTTTACATGAATTAGACCTTCATACATAGTTATTAACAAAACAGCAATCTTTGTTATATCGCATTTTTTTAATTTAACAGAATAATATATTTTTACTCCTGTTCCATATAATCCGTACATTACAGGAACGATATAATAATGGATAAGACTTTTTGTATAAAATGGCCACCATTCAACAATATATTTTCTGCTCATTGTTGCAGCCGAAAACAAAAAAGATAAATATTTAACTCCATATGGATTAATTATCAGAGCACAGAATGAAAACAGAAGAACTTTAAAATATTCTAAATAACTCTTTTTTTCTATAATTGCACATATTAAATATATCAGAATAAGTCCGATTCCCGAAACAACTCCACCATGAACATTATTCCAAAACACTGTTATTAAAGGAATTAACCATAAAGTTTTGGAACCTGTATGACGATATTTTTCCAACAAATATAAATAAACTGTAAAGAATAAAAAACTAAAGAGCTGACACCTTATAAGATAAATATTCAATGCATATATTACAATCAAAAAAAATGAAGTAAAAATCAATGATTGCGGGTATGCATGTCTATTAAATTTTTGTATTTTTACAACAAAAAACGTTATAAAAAACATCATTAAAGCTTGAGTAAATATAAGTCCTGCAGGCCCTAAGTATTTCAATATCAGATAAAATATAACCCCCGAGCCCCATTCATGATCATACCAAGGATGAGTTGGTGTATATGACAAAAAATCTTTAAAAGGAAGTATGCCATGTTCAACAAACCTCTCTCCGACTATAAGGCGTGCAAATAAGTCATAATCGTAATTCATAGATAGACACGTCAAAAAAACACACACTATTCCTATTGCAATCCAATATAGTTTCGCCCTCATTCTCACTCCTTTGTTTACAATTTTATCATAAAATTCGATATAATTTTAATATTTTATGCT
>CADCNZ010000137.1 GCA_902802935.1 uncultured bacterium
ATTGGGCTTGTTGATAATAATGCATTCGGCAGAGCCGATTCTAAACCTGCTAATATTGAGCTTAACAGGTAAAATCTTTTCAGCTAAGGCTTTTGCCTCTTCTAAAGTAGAAACGTTTTTAAAAGGTTCTATGCGTTCTTTAAACTTTTCAAGTTTGTCTTCTTCTTGTTTATCTGTAACAAATCCGTTTACTTGGTACAAATATGTATTAGCGGCGCCCCAATTTATTCTGATAGCTTCTCTGCCTGTCTGTTTATTATTTTCTTTTTCTTCCATAAGTTTTTCCTTAGAATGTTAAATTAATAAAAGTAACGGCATATTTTTAAAAAACTTTAATATCGAAAATATAAAATTACTTCAAATGTTGTATTTAATAATGAAATCACATGAATGTTACGAATCGTAACGAAATATTAAGCAAGAATAAAAATCTTTACAAAAGGCTGAAAGTAGCTCATAATGCCCCTACGGGACGGGACGGGACGGGACGGGACGTGGGCGTGGGATTTTTGTGCTTGTCTCTAAAGTTTTGAAAAAAAGTGCCGTAAACAAATTATAATAGTACAAGCAATAATGTGTTCTTCAAAAGATAAGGAGATTTTATAACAAGCATTCACAACAACATGCCCCAAACTTATTACAGCACTTATTCATCAGGAACATCAGCAACATTACCGACAAGCGTAATGGCTGAGGGAACAAGTGCACCGACAGTGTCAGTTACAGCGACAACAACAGAAACAGTAACAGTTACGACTACTACCACATCAGTAGCTGAAACAGGTACATCAGTTACTCAAAAGTTTTCACTTTCAACTCTTCAAAAAGTATACAAATTTACGGACGAAGTTATTGCCAAGTATTTTGATGAAGTAAAAGGAATGAAAACTCCTCAATACAAATTAAAGCCAAATTGCGGGTATAGCAATATTAGTGATCTCAGACGAGCATTGTTTGAAGAATATCAAAATATGCTTATATTGAATAACTTTATGAGCGGTAATGTTGCAGACAGTACAGGCAAAGAAACTGCTTCTGCTCTGAAGAGAACATCTGACGGGAAATTGTTAACGGCAACAAACTATACTCAATATGCCGAAGAAATCGGCAAAGCAACTCCGGAAGAAGCGGAAGAGTTGAGAAAAAATGCGCTTAATCAATTGATTAAACAGTTTTCATCAGGAAATCTTGCTGTTGCTCAAGTAAAAACAATTCTTGGTGCGATTGGTGTAAAAGATGCAAAACAAAAAGTTCAAGGCGATAATTATGTATTCACTTTCACATACGACGGTAAAAATTATTCAATCACTTGTAACAAAGCTGCTGCAAAATCCGGCAAAGATAATTTTGTAGACGTAAGAAGTATGCTGGAACAAGAGCTTGAGGAATATAAAGCTTCTGAAGACAGGATTGCTCCGGGTGTTCTTGGAGAAATAACAGACGATTCGGATGACGGTGTTGATAACCTTACGGGCAGAGCATTCAAAGAACCTGTTGAGCCGGATGCTCTCGGAAAAATCAACCATGAACCTTACGTTTTTGATGAATCCGTAATCGCAAGAACAGCATCAGGTGCGCCTGAAGGATTTAATGTATCAGACAGAAAAGAAGCAAAAACTCTCAAGGGTTCTACTGTTACAACAACAGACTATGACGCACAAAACAGACCTGTAAGAGTAACTGTAGAGAAGAAAGATGCGGAAGGAAACGTTAAAGAAACTGTTGTCACATTTTTTGAGTACGATGGTGACAGCAAAATACCTTCCAAAAAAGTAGTACAAACAAAAGACTCAACAGGAACTATGACAGGCGAGATAAATACCTTCTACAGAGTAGACGGAACAGTGTACAGAACATATGACAATAAATATGAAAATGGTCGTCATGTTAGTACTTTTAGCACCGACTACAGAGCAGACGGAACAGTAGATTATACCTTAGACATTAAATATGGAGAAAACGGTTATGAAACAAGTAGTTTTAAAACCTACTACGATGCAGCCGGAAGAGTAGCACGTATCGATGAATATAAACTTCACAACGGTCATAGAGTTAGTTATCTTGATACCAACTACAGAGCAGACGGAACAGTATCTTCTACCTATGGCTATAAATATAATGAAAATGGTTCAGTAGCTAGTTCTTTTGACACCTACTACAGAGCAGACGGAACAGTAGAAGCTACCTTTGACTGTAAATATGACGAAAACGGTAAAACAGTTAGTTCTTTTGACACCTACTACAGAGCAGACGGAACAGTATATTCTACCTATGACTATAAATATGACGAAAACGGTAAAAAAGTTAGTTCTTTTGAAACCGACTACAGAGCAGACGGAACAAAAAGTAACACGAAAGACTGTAAATATTTTGATGGTAAATTCAAACCTACCCATGTTGCTCAATTCAATCCTGACGGAACAATCAGAAAGGAAGAAAAATGGGAATATGACGACAAGGGTAATGTCACAAAGAAAATCACAATTGAATGTAAGTATGATGACGAAGGTGATATTATCAAGAGAACAACAAGAATCGATGATGCCGTCAAGAATACTTCAACAGTAAATGTCGAAGAGTTTGAGTACGAAGAATCCGAAGAAGATGTCGCATGTATTGCAAAAGAATACATGTTATCAAGAGAAGAATGGTAGATTGAAATCGGATATGATTCGCCAAGAACAAACCGCTTGCCTATTTGGCAAGCGGTTTGTTTTGAATCTAAATGATTAATAATGTTCAAAAAAATGCACCAAATAGTTTTTACTAAATAAATCCACTTGAACAACTTTAAAAATTATTGTAATATATAGCTTGATTATGAGTGAGAAAAGTGAAAAAGCAAAAGAATTATTTAAGCAGGGATATAATTGTTCTCAAGCTGTTTTAGGCGTATTCTGCGAAGAATTGGGCTTGGATTTTGAAACAGCCATAAAAATAGCATCTTCATTCGGAGGCGGTATGGGCAGAATGAGAGAGGTTTGCGGCACTGTATCAGGTATGTTTATGGCAGCAGGACTTGCTTTTGCTTCGGCATCGGATTCTCCGGCCCTAAAAGGTGAACACTACAAACGTATACAAGAACTTGCCAAAAGGTTTAAGGATAAAAACGGCAGTATCATTTGCAGAGAGTTATTAGAAGGGGTAGAAAATTCAACATCACCAATTCCAAGCGAAAGAACAGAAACGTATTACAAAAAGCGCCCTTGTATAGAATTGGTTGGCGATTCTGTAGAAATTTTTGAACAGTATCTAAAAGAAACTAAGAATATAACGGCATAAGAATAAAATTTTGCAAATAAAAAAGGACTAAAAGTCCTTGAAATGGTAAGTATATTAATTTTTTTTAGATTCAATTTTATTGTTTGTTTTATTAACCAATTATTAGATATAATTTAACAAACTCATATTCATAGAAGCAGCTGCAACCTGCAAGCTTGCCTGATAAGCATATTGAGCTTGGTACCAATCAGAAATAGCTTTTGCAAGGTCAACTTCTTGTATTTGAGATAAATATGAAGTTAAATTTTGTGCGTTTGTTCCGAGTGTTGATTCAGTCATTTCAAGACGATTATGAACACCACCAAACTTAGTTTGTTCTGTATTAATAATTTCAAGAGAATCTTTGAACATATCAAGAGTTGCGTTCATATGTTCATATCCTAATTGTTCAGCATCAGTATCACCGGCTTCTTTTGCGTCAATAACTTCTTGTATAGAGAGGCTTAATTTTTTCAAAGCTCCCATAACACCATACGATTCTTCCGGTGCTCCTTGAGTAAGTCCGCTATCGTCTTTACCTGTGCCATACAGGTCTCCGTTTTGATATTGGTATCTTGTATATGTTGTTGTTACACCATTTTCATCTGTTTCTGTTACATCAGAAGCAAAAACTTTTTTGCCGTTTGCGTCTGTATAAACTGCATTAACAGCGTTTCCGTCAGAATCTTTAATTTGTGTCAAACCTTCAGCAGAAGTTCCATCACCATATAAATCCCCGTTTTCATACTGATATTTGTATGTTGTTGTAATGTTTCCCGAGCCGTCATCAGTTTCTACTGCAACTTTGTATACTATTTTATTGTCGGAATCTGTATACGCACCAACAACTTTGTTTCCGTCACCGTCCGTAACTTCTGTAAGTCCATCATTGCTTCTGCCGCTGCGGTAAATGTTTCCGTTTTCATATCTGTATATGTTGTCGTCACCTTTTGTTACACGCTTACCGTTACCATCCGTATACATATTTGCAGAATTATCCGCACCTCTGTAATAACCGAACACTCTGTCTCCGGTTACATTAAGTATTTCGAATACTCCGTCAGCTACTTCTGTAGAGCGTATGTATTCAGGATTATCCGAAGGAGTACCGTTGTATATAATATCTCCTGTTGTTTCATCTATCGTATATGGAGTTAATTTGGTATTTGTACCTCCGAATACAAAACTGTCATTAAATTCCGTATTTGCAAGGTCAACCATTGTTTTAGTGATTTCATCAATTTCAACTTTAAGTGCTTTCAAAGAAGTTACACCATAGTTCTGGTTGTTTGCTTGAACGGCTTTGTCCCAAGCTTTGGAAAGATAACCGCCGGCAAGCTCCATTAAGTCGTCAAGGGTATCAAGCTCTGTCATACCCATTTCAACGTTCTTGTTAAAAGTTTCTATCTGACCAAGTTGACGATTTGTGTTAACAACATTAACCGCGCCAATCGGATCATCAGTAATGCTTGTGATTTTTTTGCCTGATGCCAGCTGAGCAGTAAGCTTATTAAACAAAGCTTCATTCTTTTGTATATCAGATGTTAATAAATTATATCTTGCTGCGGTTGAGATTCTGTTAGTATACATAATTATTACCTTCCTAAGCTCATTAAAGTATCAAGACAAGAGTTTACGGCATTAAATACTTGTGCAGCTGCCGCATATGCCGTTTGGTATTTTACAAGGTCTACAAGTTCCTCGTTTAAATCAACACCATAAGCAGAATCGAGTTGATTTTCTATAGAATCAACAACGTCACTCTGTGTTTCATAAAGTGTTCTGGCACTATCACCTGCTGCTGCTATTTTGCCTAGCATTGATGCATAATAGTCTTCAACAGACATACCATTAAGTGCGTCTTGTTTCTGGCTTCTTGTTTCCAACATACTTTTGACATTATTTGCGTTACCAACGGCGTTAATGTCAAAGTCGTCTTGTGATTCAAAATATGCACAAGAAATATTCCAAATGCCGTCATTTGTTAAGAAGCCGTCAGCTAATCTTATATTGCCTGCTGTAATTTCCTCATTTCCGCTTGTGCCGCCTACAAATATTTGATTATCTGCACTGGTTGCTTTTAAGTGATTTGTATTGCTCGGATCAATGCAGTAAGCACCGTCTCTTGTGTTCAAATCATTAAAAATGTCTGCAAGTGCTGATGCTAATTTGTTTAAGCTATTTTGAACAGTTCCTGCATTTATAGTTCCGTTATCATAATCAGTTCCTGAGTGAATTAATCCGCCTAAAGCTCCGCCGGTTATGATATCGTTCGCATTTCTTACAATAACTTCTTCAGAATCTCCGCTTTTATTAACTATGCTTATAACAGCAGCTTCTGTCGGTTCGGGATCATCCGGATATTTTTCCTTATACTGTTTAGCAGTCATTACATCAATAGAACCCGTAACCACAGCTCCTTTTACAAGAGCAACATTACCTGTGTAGACATTAACTGAGCCGTTTCTGCTTTCGTCAACAGTAATGTCTACGTATTGGGCAATGTCATGTAATATAACATCCCTTTGATCCAACAAGTTATTGGCAGTGAGTGATCCTGTTTGTGTTGTTTGTAAAGCTTTATTTACTTCAGCTAATTCTGCAAGAGAATCATTTAAAGATTTATACTGTGCATATATTCTTGAATTCTGCAATGAATCTGCAGATACTCCATCACCGAGAGCTTCACCTGTCAACTGATTGAGTTGAGCACTTTTTGAATTCATAATAGAAGTAAGTGTTTTTGCTCTTTCTATAAAGTTAGCACGAGCAGTTGCGCTTGCAGGATATTGATTCAAGTTGTTTAATGCTTCATAAAAATCAGCAAGTGCGCTATCTATACCTGTACCTTCAAGATCATCAAAAATACCGGCAAGTTCATCTAAATCGCCAAGCTGCTGTTCAAGCATATTCTTTCTTGACAATTGATCTCTATAATAGTTATTAAGATAATCGTCGTTATATCTCATAACATTAGCGATTTTAACACCGCCGTTTGCACGAACCTGATTGTTAGGGTTATCACCGATTTGACCGGCAATATTACGTGCTTGTAAATTAACACGTTGTTTATGGTAACCTTCAGTGTTCATATTAGCAACGTTATGTGAAACAACGCTGATTGCTTTTTCATTAACAGATAATGCACCTGCACTGATGTTTAATGATGATAATAAATTCATTGATTTACCTCATTATATTTCTTCGTTTATGGTCCACATGTCCATGTCATGTGTGTCTGTTTTTCCTGCTCCGTTATAATAACTTCCTTGTGGAGCGAATGCATCTATAATCGTTTCCAACATCTTGTTAGTAATTATAATGCCATGCTTAAGTAATTCCACATTTTGATTATTTAATAACGTTATCTCAGGAATAATGTTACAAATCTTAACTTTTCGTTCTTTCAAACCTTCTGTAAATTCCGGGGCCTCTTTCTCTGAAAACTCAATAAATTCAGACATGTTGGCATCTTCCTTGCCCGCTATTTTTACAGCAATTTCCTGCCTTGATTTGTTAAGTTTTATAATATTATTATTTAGCTCAATTATCTTATTGTCAAGTACCCCCAAGTCGTCTGACTTTGCTTTTTTTAGCATTTCCCGTTTTTCGGCAAACAAATCTTTGAGCCTTGTATATGCCGCAATTTCTTTATCTAAAACTTTTATTAAATCTTCAAAGAGTGTTTTATCCATTTCTGCTCCTTTATTAATTTACTCTAGAAGAGATATTTAATAAATCTGTTAAATATACCTTCATTTTGGCTTCTAGATACTGCACCGCGTCCAGATAGAGCAAATTGCAGATTTGAAACATTGTATGAATATACTTCTCCGTCTACATTAAGCCATCTCGGATCTACAACACCGGTTACAATAAAGTCAACTCTTTCATTCCCGTTAACAAGAGTTTTCTTTCCTTGGATACCGAGATTGCCGTTAGGAAGCTGCTGAACAACCTGACATGCAATTCTGTCTCCCATTGATAAAGCTCTTTGTCCGTTTGCAGAATTAGTAACTTCATTACTTCCGCCATATCCGTCTGATGACTTAAGCGGACTTAAATGCAGCCAATTTTTTAAGTATGACGTAAAAGAGTCTGTTGTATTTGATTCTTTTGCGGAAGTGAATGTTAAATTATCGCTAACTGAAACATTTTCTGCCATTCTTATAGAAATTAAATCGCCTATTTGATGCGCTTGAACTCCTCCAAATAATGAACGCGGAACACCTTGATAGTTTTGTGCTGCTCCAAGAGTAAACAGGGATTCGGCATTAACACAAATTGTAGTTAATGCGATTATTGCTATCAATGTTGTTAACAGTTTTTTCATTTATATATCCTCTTTATAATCTAATTAGCAAAGCCATTCTGCGATAACGCTTCTTCCGTACAAAAGACCGTATTTTATGTCATCATCAGTTATATTATATTCACCGACCGTTTTTGCGCACTCTCTTATATCGTTTACATCTACTCTGTCTAAAATATTTTTATTAGTAGAAGAATTTACTCCGTCTCCGGTATTGGCAGAACCTTGTTCAACTTTTTCTGACACAGGCTTTGAGCTTGATTTAAATGCATTAACAGCGCTGAATTGTTGTACCGGATTTACTCCTGAATTCGCTTGCGGTCTAATTATTTCCATATTTTAATTCCTCTTGATATTATTAAATTTATTGAACAAGGTGTTCCATCTGTCTGTATATTTGTGTTGCAAATCCAAGAGATGTTCTTGGGTTGCTTGCCATGTCGTGTCCCATTTGCTGGAAAACTATTGATTTAAATGCTTCTTCGTATTTGTTGTCATTTCCGAATAAACCATTTTCTTCCTTGTCTACTAGTTTATCCATCTCCTGAAGCATTTTTGTTATGAAAACAGCTTCAAATTCTTCTGCTGCTTTTTTCAATTGAGTTTTTTCATCACCGGCTTCTTTAATTCTGTTATAAAGAACCTGATCAGAGTTTACTGTTTGAGCATGATTTAAACCATGCTTTATCAAATCTATTGTAGGTGATTGTATATCTGTAGAACTTGTTATATCCATTTTTGAACTCCTATATAATCACCAAATCTGCTTGTAAACTTCCGGATTTCTTAAGAGCCTGAAGAATTGAAATTAAATCAATTGGAGCAACGCCAATAGAATTAAGCGCTCTTACAAGGTCATTCAGGTTACTGTTTGCCGGCATTGTAATCAAACTTCCAGGATTTTTATTAATCTCGATATCAGCATTTTCAAATCCAACAGTTGCACCATTCGAAAAACCGTTTGGCTGAGATACATCATTGTGTGATGTAACTGTGACAGTTATATTTCCGTGTGCAACAGCAGCCGGCATGAGTTTTACGTCTGCACCAATAACAACAGTTCCGGTTCTTTCGTTTACAACAACTTTAGCTCGTTCTGCAGTAGGTGTAACTTCAAGATTTTCAAGTATAGATAAGAAAGTCACTCTGTCATTTTGGAATTTTGAAGGAATTTGAACTTTTACAGAACTTCCGTCAATAGCACGAGCCGGTGCTATCCTTGAAATTGAACTTGCGATTCTTGAAACAAGTGTGTAATCTGAATGGTCAATAGAAAGAGTTATAGAGTTTTCATCACCGATTTCTGTATAAATATCTCTTTCTACAATGCCTCCCCCTGGAATTCTTCCTGTAGTAGTAATCGCGTTCCTTGCAGAAGAACCACCTGCAATTTTATTAATACCACCTACGGAAACAGGTCCTTGAGCAACTGCAACTGCTTCGCCGTTTGGTGCTTTTAATATTGTTTGAACCAAAACACCGCCTTCCAAACTTTTACAATCTGCCATTGCAGAAACAGTTACATCAATTTTGTCTCCGTTTTTTGCAAAAGGAGGAACCGTCGCTGTTACAATAACTGCGGCAGATGCACCTTTTTGGATGTAGTTTTCTTGCTCAATTACTGTACCCAAATTTCTCAGCATCATTTTATTTGTAATCTGAGTTGAACGAGAGTTGTCACCTGTATTAGGGAGACCAACGACAATACCGTATCCGACAAGCTGGTTTTCTCTAACTCCCTGTATATGCGCCAAGTCCATTATACGAACGGTTGCTGCATTAACAGGCATTAGCCCTGTTGTTATCATAATTGCTAAAATTAATGCTAATACTTTTTTCATTTTATCCCCCAAGCTCTTTAGCAGCTTAACTGCGTTATATTATATATTTACAAGAACTCTGTTTTCTCCGATTACTTTACCGTTATATACTCTTTTGTAATTTTTATTTTCAACATTGACGTAATCACCAATCATACCATCAGCAAGAGCGTTGCCATCGATTGAAATCATCACAGAACCGTTTGATACAAAGAACACTCTGACTTCTGAATTTCTTGCTACATCAGGTTTCATCTTGACAAATCTCTTGTCTATAATTTCACCTTTCTGAAATGCTTTTTTAGCAGTGATATCTTTTTCAAGCATTGTTTCATCAAGAACGTAATCTGCTCTCATAGATACATCCATCTTTTTTATAACTGTGCATTCTTTTGTTAAAGTTTGTTCTCTGCTTATAAAATCACCGGCAACCAATACATCTCTATAAACGATTGTTTGTGCAGGAAGGTTCAAAGTTCTTACAAAAGAATTGTTAACATACACATCAATACGTTTTATATCACGTGGAAGTATCTTATCTGCATTGCCGTTAATCTTATATGTTATCTTACCATCAGGCAATTGTAATTCTGAGAATGGAGTTGCTGTAATTTTAACCTCTACATCTCCTTTGACAAGCTTTTTGTAGTTCGATTCAAACAATTTAGCAACTGATGCTTTAACCTCAGCAGAACTTACCACTTGTGCGCCAGCGCACAATGTGGTTATTGTCATTATTAATGCTGTTGTTAAAATTTTTTTAATCACTTTTACACCTGATAAAAAGTTCTTTTATTTTGTACCTACTTAACCTTAAGTCATATTATTTGTAACTTGTAAAATGTTGCTTGATGCGGTAATTAGTCTTGAATTAGATTCAAAAGCTCGTTCTGCTTTAATCAAACCAACAAGCTCATCTACAATTTGAACATTTGAGCCTTCAAGCATACCTTGTTGAATTAAACCTAAACCGTTTTGTCCCGGAGTGTCTTGAACAGGGTTACCGGAAGCTTGTGTCTCTTTATACAAATTGTGACCTATAGAAAGTAAACCTGACGGGTTTTGGAATTTAACCAACTGAAGAGAACCTACTGTTGATTGTTGAGTTTGTCCCGGTAATGTTACGGATATATTACCGTCCTGAGTTATGGTTATTTCTGTTGCATCACGAGGTATTGAAACAGATGGTTGAATCAAAAGGCCGTCATTTGTACAAAGCTGCCCAAGTGAGTCAACCTGCAAGCATCCGTCACGAGTATATGCAAGAGAACCATCCTCTTTCATAACTTGCAAGAAACCGTCTCCTTCGATTTCAATATCAAGTTGTCTTCCGGTAGATATTGCAACACCTTGAGTAAAAACTCTTGTTGTAGCGGCAGTTTTAACACCTAATCCAATTTCGATACCAACCGGTTGATATGTACCTTGGTTCATCAATGCCCCCGGAGTTCTTGCAGCTTGTGATAACAAGTCTTGAAACTCGATTCTCGACTGTTTATAACCTGTAGTATTAACGTTTGCAACGTTATTGGCAATTACATCAAGATAGTTTTGTTGTGCTATCATACCTGTTGCTGCCGTTGTGAGTGCTCTTAACATTTTTATCTCCTCTGTTTTGAGTTGAATTTGGTTAACAGAAAATGGCTGATTATTTTAAACTAGTCTGTACTAAATGTC
>CADCNZ010000138.1 GCA_902802935.1 uncultured bacterium
AACTTTTAATTCCCCTCGGAAAAGACCAAGGACCCTTTAAATATAACAATAACAATTTCTTGTGTCAAAAATTTAAACACTAATTTTTAAGTTTTGTATCTTTTTTGAATTTGATATCATTTAAGAAGTGTTGCAAAAATAACATAATAAAAATAGTATATAAAAAAGAGAATATCCGGATTAAGGATATTCTCTTTTTTTAATTATATAATTTTTTCTTTTTCTTGTTCTCGTTTTTCGTGATAGTCAATCATTTCCTGAAGCTTATCCGGCATGACTGTATTGTGTGCAACTGCGATATCTTGTAAACCATTTTTAAGCAATGTAACTTCCTTATTTTTTAAATTTTCACTTGCTTCGACAATATCTCTGTCATAATAATGTTCAATAAGCTTAATACAGTTCTCAGATGGTGCTGAAATTTCTGCAGCTTTTTCCTGAATTTTATAACTAGCCCAATCTGCCGGAATTTTATCCATAGAATCGTAGTATTTGCCATCCGGTGCAAGTCTTTTATTAACTTCGCTTTCAAGAACTTTTTGTACATAAGCTTTTTGGCTTTTGAATCTGCAAGGAATTATAATCTCGTTTCCTATAATTTCTTCAGGATCACGTTTTTCATATTTTTTCAACATGTCCGCTACAAGTTTCAAATGACCGATTTCCATATCGAGGAATATTTCCCAATATTTTTTAATTTCTTCATCTTCTTCGTCTTCTAAACAAGTATAATAGTTACAAACTTCTGTAAATTCGTGCAATAGAGCTTTTTCAAACATTGTTTCGGAAGGGTCTATTAAAGATTCATACATTGTTACGTGCTCTTCTTCAACATCTTTTATTTCAGCATAAGTTTCTCTAAGAACATGATCTCCATACATAAATCCGTGTTCGGCATAGAAGTTGTGTGTTTGTTGTTCTCCTGAAAGTACGGTTAAAATATTAACTTTTGTTTGAGGAGATGCTGTGTTTTTATCATAATAATTTCTAAGTCTCAAACCGTTACAATTGTGATGATGCTGGGTAGGTCTTCCCACAATAACGTCAGTTTTTCCTTGAACAATATCAGATGGTTCAATACTTTCAGTCATATATGCAAATTGAGAATATCTGTATAAATGATCGAAGTCTTCTAAAAGACCAAAATCAAATGTTTCTTTAACATATTTATCCGGTTCATTTTGGGCAAGCCAAGCTGTTAAATCTACTGCGACTTGTTCGTATCCCAAAGTAGTTTCTAATACGCTTTGATCTGCAGGAGTTAGCCAATTACAAGTCATTTGCTGCTGATTTTCGATTCTACCAATTCTTGAAATGTTTTCTTTGTCCTCTAAATCAATGTTTGGGACAAATCTGTTAAATTGGTGTTTAAAACCCCAAGCTTCAACTTCAATACCATTCATTAAAATTTGTCTGGTTCTTGTATAGCAATCAACTTTTTGTTTTTTATACGGTTTTGCAACAATTTGATGCCAATTTCTTTGTTGCTTGTCCAGAGGTATTCCTTTTTCTTTAAGTGGATTAAATGTCATAATAGAATTCCTTTCTTTTTAATATCCGGTTATATTTTTATTCATGTGAGTGCATATTTAAATACTCCGATGAGACAATTTGGATATAAAATTTTATAGTTAAATTAGGTTGCTAATTTAATGATAGGAATGCTAATATTTTGTAAAAAAATTAGTATATAAATGTAAGAAATGTTGAATGAGAGCTATAATTGCGGATATTGTATTAAACCCGCCATATTTATAAGAATCTATTAACAAAAAAATGACGAGGAGCTATTGAAAGAGATAAGTACTGTTAATATAAAATCACCGTCACAAGCTTGTGACGGTGATTTATTTTATCTTACTGACATTATCCTTCTGAATCCAGTTTTCTTTTTATTTCGTATTTTTCAGGATGTTTTTTGGCATCTTTTATTAAGAAGTTTTGGTCAGTTCTTGCTTTTTTATTCTCGGCTTTATTGTCATATTTATCAATTCTGCTTTGATATTTAGTTTTATTTTCTATAAGAACTCTGTACTTGTTCTTTAAGAGTCTGCGCAAGTTCTTTCTTCCTTTGAATACTCCGACTTTTCTCAGAGTTCTCAATAAATCAGTAATCGTAGCTTCGTCATTGGCTTCTTGACATGCTTTTGTAATACTAAATATTTCTGATTGAGTAAGAGGTTGTTTTTTCGTTTTGTTAGCTACTGATTCATCGTCTACCAATAAACCTCTTTTTTTCATCTCTTTGGTAATTTCATCAAGTCTTGCCTGTTCTTCAGGAGTCAAAGAACCTTTTTTATCAGATAATTCTTCATATTCTTTTTGAAGCTCGTCGTCATTCAACTTTGCGGGTGCTACTTTTCCGCCTTCAGGGACTGTGCCAGCAACAGGAGCAGGTTCATCCGCTGCTGCAGCTGACTCTTCTGGTTCTACTGGAGCAGGTGCAGGTTCTACACCGCTGTCATCCGTTGGTGCGACAGGTGCTTCAGGCGCTTCAGGTTTCGATACTTCATCTGTTCCATCTTGAGGTGCCACAGGAGCAACCGGTATAGCTGTTTGTCCTGAAGGTGCTGCAGGATTTACAGGCTGGTATGGGTTTTGAGCATCATTTTGCTGTTCTCGGGTTTCATCACCCTTGACAACAATACCTGCACCTGTAGCTGGTCCCATAGCTCTTATAGCATTCGGACGAGCTTCTTGGCGTGCTTCTTTCCAAGTTTTACCTTTGATTTCAGTATTGTTCTCGGTGTTTTCTTGTTTGTCTGTGTTTTCTTTTTTATCAGCTTTTTTATCTGTTTCGGTTGAAGCTTTTTTATCAGCTTTTTTCCTTTTAAATCTATCGAAAATACCTTTCTTTTTAGGTTTATCAACATTAGGAGCTGTATCATCCACTGCAGGTACTTCATCTTCGGACGATTCACTTTTACCTTCTGGTTCGCTAACAGGTTTACCTTTGTCGTCTATATCTGCCGGCTTATCTTTGTCTTGAGTAGGTTCGGCATTATCAGGCTTACCTGTTTCTTTTTCTGCATCAGATGATTCAGCCGGTTTATCTTTATTGATTTCATCCGTTACCGGTTTAACCTGTTGTTTTGTTCTATCATATAGCTCGGTTCCTCTGTCAGAAACAGCTTTGTCTACTTCTGTGCCATCTGTATATCGATATCCGTCGCCATCTGCTTCTTTTATAACAGGTTTGTCATCTATTTGCGTGATATTTCCGTTTTCATCATATTGGAATCTTGTTGTTTGTCCGTTCTTTTTATCCAATATTAAATTTACTTTGTCATCAGTACCGCGTTGATAGTCAATTTCGCCGCCGTCTTCGGTATGTTCAACTTTAACTTTGCCTTTGTCGTCAAGCACTACCTCTGAAACTTTACCGTCATCTCCTATCGTGACCTTTACTTTATTAGATTCAGGCACTTCTGCTGGTGCTTCATCAGTTATACCAAGTGCGTGTTTTTTACTGTCAAGTGCATTTTGCCTTGATGTTTTTTCTACCCCGTCAGGGAGCTTATCAATTTCTTCTTGTAATGCTTGAATTTGAGGGTCATCTTTGCCTTTTATTGCATCAACACGTTCACCGAATGTCGGTTCTGCAGGTGCTTCTTCTACCACCTCAACAACTTCCTGTTCAGGTTTTGCTTCATCAATTTTAACCTCTTCAACAGGTTCTGCATTTTCTTTGAATTCTGCTTCATTATTTTTAACTTCTTCAACAGGCGTTTTGTCAACTTTAGCTTCATCAGGTTTAAGAACTTCTTCAACAGGCTCTGCATTTCCTTTGAGTTCTGCTTTTCTGTTATCTATGACTTGTTGGCGTGTCTGTTTAACCTCCGCGTCGTTTAATTTGTTAACTTCTTTTTGCATAACATCAAGCTCAGCTTCTGTAGCATTCTGAACTTTTAATTCAAATTCTTTGTTTTCTACAAGTCTTTCAAAAGCTCTGCGCTGGTCTCTTGCACTAAGCCCTTCATTAGACGGAACATGTTTGTTAGAGCCATCACCGTATTTTGAAATGCGTTTTTTGATATCTGCAAGTTTTGGATCATCCAAGCTTGTTATTTCATCCAGTTCTGCTTGTATTTCGGATTTTACTTGCTTAAAGTTTTCATTATTCAACTTTTGTATCGGATTGTTGCCATCAGTTTGCTGCCTGAACAGACTCTGTTTTGTTTCTGTCTCCGGTTGCGGTGTTTCAGTTGATTTATTCTCTTTAGTGAATGCTTTTCTGAGTTTTGCAACTTGGTCGCTTAACTTTTTCCACAGAGATTGTATTGCATCAGTAAAGCCTTTGAACACTTTTGATATTTGTGCACGCAAACTGCTTGCAAAATTAATGTCTTTAAGGTTTGCAATCTTATTCAGGAAAGTATCCCACTGAGCTCTTAATCTTTGAGGCAATGATTTTCTGATTTCACTATCTGTTTTCGGTTTTGGTTTTCCAGCCTTATCAGTACTTGCCGCACCATCTGCTTTGCCTGATTCTGATACTCTTTCTGTACCTTTTTTATCACTTACTTTCTCAGGTTCGGGAGCAGCTTCGTCAGACACTCTTGCACCTTGAGATTGTGATGCTTCAATAGATGCTTCTTTGGCATTTATTTTACCTATAAGTTTATTCTTTTCTGCTTGTGGTAATCTGTCAAAATAAGGATTATTGGAAAGTTTTCCTCTTACTTGTGACATATCAGTCGAACTATCTATCATTTGGCTGAATCTG
>CADCNZ010000139.1 GCA_902802935.1 uncultured bacterium
ATAAAGAGAAAGAAAAAAGTACATGAAAAGGCTTTTAGTTTGAATTTTGTCCCAAAATCCAAACTTTCAACTTAACTCAATATACATTGAGTTAAGTTGAAAATATATGCTAGAATGTTGTTATGTATAGTGCAGTAACAGGCGAGCAAATTGAAGCTATTTATAAAATGGTTCAGATAAAAGGCGGAAAACGAATTGAAAAATTTAATACGCCTAGTATTAGACGTGCATTGAGATTTGCAAAATGGTACGCAAAACGCTATAAAGAAGGTCTTTTAATGGAAATAATTTCTGCAGATAAACATTAAATTATGACAAGTCAAAAATACATAGCATTAATAGATTGTGATAGCTTTTTTGTGTCCTGCGAAAGAAAGCTTAATCCGGAACTAAAAGGTCTTCCAGTTTGTGTAGTAACCGGTGAACGCGGATGTGTTGTATCACGTTCGCGCGAAGCAAAAACAATGGGAATACCAATGGGGATACCATTATTTCAAGCAGTAGAACAATTTCCGGAGTGTATTTATATATCCGCAAATCATTTTCACTACAAAGAAATATCTCGAGCCGTAATGCAGATATTGCGAAACTTTAGTCCCAATGTTCAAGTTTACTCAATTGACGAAGCTTTCGTTGATTTTACCGGACTTACTAAATTACATAAAAATAATTATTATAAACTTGCTGAACAATTACAAAAACAAATTCTTGATGAAGTCGATATTCCGGTAACTATTGGTGTGAGTACATCAAAAACTCTTGCCAAGCTCGCATCAGATAAAGCTAAAAATTCAAAAAACAGAATATCTCTTGCAGGAAAACAAACTCGTATTAAACTATTAAAACAAACCAAAATTCAAGAAGTTTGGGGAATTGGAAAACGCTTAGGTGATAAACTCCGTGGTTACGGAATTCAAACGGCGTATGATTATATACAAAAAGAAGATGAATGGATTCAAAAAAGATTCGGGAAAAATGGGCTTACAACAAAGGTAGAGCTTGGCGGAATAATGGTTTCACCGATATCAAATGAAATTGAAATTCCAAAGTCAATAAGCGATACCAAATCATTTCTTGAATTTACATCAGATATAAATTTTTTAAGAAATGAACTTTCTGTCCATATACACTCTTGCTGTAAAAGATTAAGAGCAATAGACTGCAAATGCGGAAATATAGGTGTACTTTTGAAAACAAAAGATTTCAAAACATATTATGAAACAATAAAATTGGATGTACCTTTAGATTTTGAATTTGATATATCAAAACAAGCGTTCTTATTGTTGGATAAAATGTATTCTTCATCTGTTCTGTATAGAAGTATAGGAATCGTTTTTGATGATTTCTACTTAAACGCAAAGGAACAGCTTCTTTTATTTGATAACAATGCAAAACGCGAAAAAAATGAAAAATTGGGAAAAAGTCTCGATAAACTTGAAGCAAAATTCGGCAGAAATATTGTTAAAACAGGGTTTACAAATGAAGATGTTCCTTACAAAGCCGATTTTTTAACTTTACCAAAAGATATTTAGACAAATATATTTGTAATTACAATGAACTAATTCTAAAGAATTAAAAACGTTACATTTCTTTACTTTTTTAAAAGTCTTTGTATTTGCTCTTTTAGAACTTGTTACTCCTCCTTTTAACCTAAAATTTTGATAAAGCAATTGATTATGTGATATGTTATTGATAGAATTAAAAGGGACTTTTTAGTTCTTTAGTAGTACACACTTAAATAAGAAGGTTAAAAATTATGTCATTACCAAATGTAGCTTATTTTTCAATGGAAATTGCAATGGATCAATCTTTAAGCACTTATTCAGGGGGCTTGGGATTTCTTGCAGGTTCTCATATGTTATCAGCAGGCTATCTGCAAATGCCAATGGTTGGTGTAACAATGTTGTGGTCTTATGGTTATTATGACCAGAGAATCGACCATTCAGGCAATGTAGAAGTTGCATATATAAGAAAATATTATGACTATTTAGAAGATACAGGAATAACTGTTGATGTTGATACTTTTGGCGAAAAAGTAAAAGTTAAAGCATTTAAAGTTAATCCTGAGTTGTTTGGCACTTGCCCTGTATATCTTTTAACAACAGATATAGATGGTAACAGTGATTGGGCAAAGAGCATCTCTCACAGACTTTATGATGGTAATGAACGTATAAGAATTGCACAAGAAACTATTCTTGGTATTGCAGGTATAAGAGTTCTTCAAGCTGCAGGATACAAATTTGATGTTATTCACATGAACGAGGGACACGCTCTTCCGGCAGCATTTGAACTTTTAAGACAATATAACGGAAGTCTTGAAGAAGTGAGAAGAAAAACTGTATTTACAACACATACTCCGGTGGCTGCAGGAAATGAAGTTCACTGGGTAGATACATTGTTAGAAGGTGGTTTCTTCGCAGGTGCATCCAGAGAAAGAGCAATTCAATTGGGCGGAGAAAATTTCTCATTGACTGTTGCAGCATTAAGAATGTCCAGAATTGCGAATGCTGTTTCTCAGCTTCATGGTCTTGTTGCTAATAAGATGTGGGAATGGGTTGAAGACAGGTGCCCGATTAGAGCAATTACTAACGCAGTAAATCTTCATTACTGGCAAGATAAGAGAGTTGCTGCAGCTCAAAATGATCCTCAAGCATTGCTTGATGTAAAACGTGAAATGAAGTCGGAACTTTTCAAATATATAGCTAACGTAGCCGGTAAAAGATTTAATCCTGATGTATTAACAATTACATGGGCAAGAAGATTTGCTGATTACAAACGTGCTTGGTTAATTCTTATGGATAAAGACAGAATCGGTAAATTATTAGATGAAGATAAGGTACAAATAATTTTCGCGGGTAAATTCCATCCGGATGATGTTATGGGTAAAGAAATGTTTAACAAATTGTTGAATCGTTCTCATACCCTGAAAAATGTTGTTGTTCTTCCTGGTTACGAACTTCAATTGTCAGGTATGCTAAAACGCGGTTCTGATATATGGTTAAACACACCTTTGAGACCGTTTGAAGCATCCGGTACATCAGGAATGTCTGCTAATATGAATGGTGCATTACACTTATCAATATATGACGGTTGGACGGTAGAAGGTACATTTAACGGTATAAACGGATATACTGTTGAATACGAAGGTCTTGATGATGACATGCCTTGGGAAGAAAGACACTGGAAGGATCACGAATGTGTAATGGATATTATTGAAAATCAAATAATTCCTACATACTACAATAATAAACCTGAATGGGCAAGACTTATGAGACAAGCAATCAGAACTTCGGAGGCTTATTTTAACTCTGACAGAATGGTAATCGAGTATTACAACAGATTGTATCATCCTATTGCTCACGATGATTGCACCGGTGGAGAAAAGAAAAAAGAACTTAATATTTCTGAAACACCGACATTTGATGCATGGACATATTCAAACATCAAATAAATGAAAATAGATAATAAAGAAAAGGCGGTTTAAAAAACCGCCTTTTCTTTATATTCGTTTTTATGATAAAACTATCGAACTTTATTTTCGTTTCCGGCAATTAACCTTTTAATATTTTCTCTATGCAAATAAACAATATAGATTGCTCCGATTGCACAATACCAAATGTAAGCGATAGGAGCGCCAAGATAATGCATGATAATCGGTGAAAGTAATAGAGCAATTATTGAACCTACTGATACATATTTTGTAAAGTAAGTTATTATGCCCCAAATAATTGCGATAGATATGCCTGCAATCCAATTTAGGGCTATAATTGTTCCTACTCCGGATGCGACAGATTTACCACCTTTAAATTGCAGAAAAACTGATTTGCTGTGCCCGAGAATAACAGCAATTGCCGCCAAGACAGGGGCTAAACCTATTGAAGTCCCGGTTTTAACAAACAATTGTGCACAAATAACAGGCAAAGCACCTTTAATTGCATCCAATATCATTACGGTAAAAAACCATTTTTTACCTAGCACTCTTTTAACATTTGTTGCTCCGGTTGAACCTGAGCCTACTGTTCTAATATCTTGACCTGTTTTTGATTTGACTATTAAATATCCGGTAGGAATTGAACCGATTAAGTATGCTATAAGTCCTGTACAAATTAGTTCAACAATTTTTACCAACATTTTATTACCTCCCTCTAATGTTATTAAGTATACCAAAATATTTGCAAAAAGTCTCAAAATCAATTAAAATCGTCTTATGGAAAAAAGATTTCTGGATAACAATATTGATATAGAACATATTATTTTGCCGGATTCGGATAAAATTAATCCGTTTCTAAAGAGAAATCACTATTCTGAAATTATTAAAGGTTTGGAATTTTTAAAATCTGACGGCGTTTTTCTTTATGTGCATGGTTTTTTAGGCACGGGTAAAAGACAATTTATCAATTATATTACGGATTTTTTGGACAAAGATGTTATAAAATTAGAATATTACTGCAAAGCATCAACAGTATGTGATGATATATTGTTATCTTTTATAGACAAAATAGAGAATCAAACGCAAACTAAAAATATAAATTTGAATGCAAAAATTACAACATTATCTGTTAAGTTTCAACAGTATTTGAATTCAGTAAAAAGACCTATTATTATAATTCTTCATTCTATGGATGATATTTTGCAGGATAATGTAAAACTTGTAAGAGATTTTATTAATCAATCTGCGCAAAGTTCAAATATAAAGGTAATTATATCTACAAGAGCTTTGATACAAAATGTTGCAGGAGATTTAGAAGTAAATTCTAAAATTTTTCTAAAAGCATTTTCTAAAGAAATATTTAAAGACTTTCTTAAATTTAATAACGTAGAATGTTCGGAAACTACACTTGAAGATTTTTATAAATACACAAGAGGTTATTATTACTATACAGCATTAGTTATAAAAATTATTCAAGCAATGAAGTTATCATTAAATGATTTTTTAAGAAAATATGTATTGTCTGAAATGAATTTTGATTCATATATAGGTGCAACTTATCTGAATTTAGTACCACCAACAATCAGAAACTTTTTTTGGTTTTTAAGAACAGTAAGACATGGTCTGTCATTGAACGCTCTTGCTGTTTTTGAATTATATGACGAGTTTTCTATAGATTATTTACAAACCAATTTAATGATATTTCAAGCGGAAGATGTCATATATGTACAGGATTACTTTCTGCAAAATATCGATATTTCAATTCCTGCAAAAACAGAAATAAAATTACACAAGTATATAATAAGCATTTATGAAAAAGAGTTAAAAGAACCTCTTCAAACCAGAGAGATTACAATATCAAGGCAGGCGCTTAGGGCAGAAATTGAATACCATAATACTTGTATAAATAATATTAATAACGGAAATCAAGAAACAAATGAACAAGTACAAATCGAAACACTGCCAGAAACAACTATATCAGGTGAGACAAAAGAAAAATCTTCAGATACAAATATAAATAATAAAATAGCAAAAGCAGAAAAATATGCAGAGGAAAACAATCCGACATCTGCAATAGAGGCATACCTTGATATTATAAATAATGATACCCCTGATTCATACACACTCGTAAATATAAGGCTTGCACTCGCAAGATTGTATAAAAATATTGAAGATTATACAAAAGCTGAACACTATTATGAATTAGCTGAAATATATTATAGAGAACACAATGAGGTTATAAATCTTAATTACTTATATTATGAACTTACAGATTTGTATTTTCGGAATTACAAAAACGATAGAGCAATTGAAACAATTAAAAAAGTAATTTATTCTGTTGACACTCCTCAGTCTTTGCTTGTAAGTGCTTCAACACTTTTGGGAAATATTTTTTATGATACACAAAACTCGGAAGAGGCACAAAAATATTATAAAAAAGCATTGGAATCTCTTGATGAAAATACACCTGATGAACTTTTAGCAGAATTGTATTTCAAAAACGGACTTGTAAACGATGAACAAGGTAATAATAACATAGCTTTTGAATACTATACAAAATGTATATCAGTTGGCGGAAATAATCAATTTAAGGCATTAGCGTATTCTAACCTTGGTTCTTGTTATTTTGATAATGATAATTTGTCTGATGCGAAAGATTGTTTTGAAAAAGCCTATTCTATTGAAAAAACAAACAATAACTATGACGGGATTTACTATACTTCGTTATATCTGGCAAAAATATATCAAAAAGAAGGTTCGAAACAAGCTCTTGACTATTTTCTTGAGGCAAAGCAAAGTGCAGAATTTATTAATGAAAATTTTTATATAGTAGAGGCGACAATTGCTCTTGGTGATTATTATTATGACAACAAAGATTTAAATGACAAAGCCCTTATTGAATATTTTAAAGCAAAAAAAATTGCAAAAAATATTGCAGAATCTGTTGATATTGATAAAATTGATAAACGAATAAACGATATGAAGCTTCGTATGAATAGAAATATTTTTGATGAGATAGAAAAAAAATATGAATAATTTTGAAATAAAATCGGATTTTACACAATTTAAAAAAAAATTTTTAGAAATAAATTCAAGGTTGAATCTAATATCAAAAAATGATGAAAACTTTTTATATGAAAAACATATATATGATTCTCTAAGCATTGATTTATTTTTTAAAAAATGTTCAATTAATACTAACGGGATTAAACTTTTAGACATAGGCTGCGGCGGAGGTTTCCCTTGTGTTCCTATTGCGATAGAACATCCTGAAATATCCGTAACCGGAATAGATAGTATAAGAAAAAAAGTGAATGCCGTTAATGAAATAAAGAATAGTCTTTCCATTAACAATTTGGAGTTAATTTGTGACAGAGCAGAAAATATCAAGGATAAAAAATATAATATTATTACAAGCAGAGCCGTTGCAGATTTAAATAAAATTTGTGAGTATGCACTGCCTTTATTATACAAAGACGGATATTTTATTGCGTATAAATCAAAAAAGGCAGCAGAAGAGATTCATAATGCTGAAAAAACATTATCAAAATATAAAGCTAAAATTAAGGCCGAAATACAATATACATTGCCGCTTAATGAGACGTATGTAAGAAATCTGATAATAATTTCTTTTTAAAAGCTGGTAAAGATTTTTTCTACGTGGTATTATAGGTTAAATATTTGGAGGAAATAATGAATACTGCCGAGTATATAGTAAAAAAACTTGAAGAGCTTGGAGTTAATGATTTTTTTGGCTTACCTGGAGATTATAATTTTAATATTATATACGCTGTTCAAAATAATTCCAATACAAGATGGGTTGGGTGTACCAGCGAGCTAAATGCCGGTTATGCAGCAGACGGTTATGCAAGAATGCGAGGATATGGAGCGGTTATTACTACATATGGTGTGGGAGAATTAAGCGCAATAAATGCATTGGCTGGAAGTTTTGCTGAAAATGTTCCTGTAGTTTCAATTGTAGGTGTTCCTTCGACAAAAACAATAGCAAATAAAGAATTAACACATCATAATTTTCAAGATGTAAATTTTTATACTTTTGCAGAAACCTACAAATCAGTAACCGCAGCAACTGCATTTTTGACCAGAGACAATGCAAAACTCGAAATAGACAGAGTTTTAAAAATTCTTGTTAAAGAAAAAAAACCTATATACATAGCTATACCTTCTGACATAGCTATTATGGATATTACAGACAGAAGTGTTTCATATGAGTGGAACAGTAATAAAGAGAATCTTCAAGAAGCAGCAAGATTGATATCAGATAAAATTAATAAATCTAAAAGGCCAGTGATTCTTGGAGATGTTTTAATAAAAAGATTTGATGCAAAACTTGAATACAAAGAATTTGTGGAAAAATTAGGAGTGCCCACAACCAATTTTATTATGGGTTCAAACCTTGTTAGTACGAGTTATGAAAATTATGTCGGCGGATATTACGGCAATATCAGAAATCCAATTGCTCAAAAATATGTAGAAGACAGTGACTGCTTGATTTCAATTGGGACTATATATACAGATTTAAATTCTGTAGGATTTAACCTTAAGCAAAAAATAAACAAAAATATTGCCATATACGGAACCTATGTATATATTGACGGTAAAAAAATTAACAATATAAAAATGTCAGATGTGCTGACAGAGGTTACAAAATTAGTCAATAAAAAAGATTTGAAAGCAGATAAACCGAATATCGGATACAAACATAAATATCCGGAAAATGAACCGTTAACTTCAGATTATATATATTCAAGATTACAAGAATTTTTTAAAGACAATGATATAATAATTTCTGAAACAGGAATTGTGCCCCATGGTATTTCACAAACAAAATTTCCGGACAATGCAGATATAGAATACCAGTTGTTATGGGCATCAATAGGTTGGGCGACACCTGCAACCCTAGGGGTTTGTCTTGCTAAGCCTAATTCAAGAATTATTTTAGTCACAGGCGAAGGTGCTCATCAAATAACCCTGATGGAAATAGGCAATATGTTAAGATTGGGGATAAAACCTGTCGTTATAGTTATAAATAATGATGGATATACAATCGAAAGAGTTCTTTCAAATGATGAAAACAATGAATTTAATAATATAGTAAAAATAAATTATGCAAAACTGGCACGAGCTTTTGACGGTGACATTTGGGCAACAAAAGTTACTACGGCTGAGGATTTTGACAAAGCTTTAAAAGTTACTCAAATTATGAATAAGATGTGTTATATAGAA
>CADCNZ010000140.1 GCA_902802935.1 uncultured bacterium
AGTTGATAAAAAACTGCTCAAAAAACGTGCACCGGTTGTTTCAATTATGGGGCACGTAGACCATGGTAAAACAACTCTTCTTGATAGCATTCGCGCTTCAAAACACAAAATTGTAGCAACAGAGGTTGGTGGCATAACCCTTTCAATAGGTGCCTATACAGTTTATTTGGACAATAAGCACGAAAAGAAAATAGTTTTTGTTGATACACCAGGTCACGAAGCATTTACCGAAATGCGTGCAAGGGGCGCAAAAGCTACTGATATTGCAATTCTTGTAGTAGCTGCTGATGACGGTATAATGCCTCAAACAATAGAAGCTATTAACCACGCAAAAGCAGCTGAAGTTCCTATAATTGTAGCTGTTAACAAGTGTGATAAACCAGGAGCAAATCCTGATAAAGTTTTGCAGCAATTAACAGAACACGGACTTGTTCCTGAAGCTTGGGGTGGTGAAACAATTACCGTAAATGTTTCAGCTCTTCAAGGAACCGGTATAGATGAACTTCTTGAATATATACTTCTTGTTGCGGAAGTACAAGATCTAAAGGCTAATCCGAAAGCTGAAGCTTCAGGTGTTGTAATAGAAGCAAATTTAGATAAAGGTAAAGGTCCGGTCGCAACACTTTTGGTTCAAAACGGTACTTTAAGAGCAGGTAATTGTGTAGTTGTCGGAACGGCATGCGGTCGTGTAAGAGCATTATTATCCGACTCCGGAGAGAGAATATTAAAGGCTGAACCGTCAACTCCTGTTGAGATACTTGGTTTGACAGAAGTGCCTAATGCGGGAGATTATTTTGAAGTTGTTAAAAATGAAAAAGAAATGAAAGCAATTGTTGATAAACGCAAGGAAAAAGAGCGTAATAAACGTTTAGAAGCAATGCTTCCTGCTCATATGAGACGCGAAGCGGGTGTTGCTGAGGATGATGTACCGCATTTGAACTTGATTATTAAAGCAAATACGCATGGTTCAGCTGAAGCAGTTTCTCAAGCAATTGCTCAATTTGAATCAAAAGAGATTGTTACAAAAATTATTCACGTTGGAGTCGGTGATATTTCAGAAGCTGATGTTATGCTTGCATCTGCTTCAAATGCATTAATTCTGGGCTTTACTGTTAAGGAAGATTCAAATGCACTTGCAGCAGCTGAACGTGAAGGTGTAACTATAAAGAAATATGATATCATCTATCAAATACTCGAAGACATTGAACACACAATGATTTCGCTTCTTTCTCCTGAAGTAAAAGAAGTTCAAACAGGTCAAGTTGAAATCAGACAAATATTTACTATTGGCAAAACTCAAAAAATTGCAGGATGCTATGTAACAGAAGGTAAAATTAACAGAAATGATACTGCAACAATATTTAGAGATGGTGTTGAGATATTTAAAGGTGCAATTGACCAATTGAAACGATTTAAGGATGATGTTAAAGAGGTAGCACAGGGCTTTGAATGCGGTTTATCTTTTGTTAAATTTAACGATATTGCAGAAGGCGATATAGTGAAATTTACTACAACGGAAGAAGTAGAAAAAACTGAATTAGAGTAATTTATATTTTATAACGGGGGAATTGTATGAGACCGGACGGGCGTCAAAATAATGAGTTGAGACAAATAAAATTTACTCATAATTTTACAAAACATGCTCTGGGTTCTGTGTTGGTAGAATTTGGTGATACAAAAGTTATAACGACAGCTTCTGTTGATTTAAAAAAACCAAAATGGATGACGGACGATGATAACAGAGGATGGGTAACTGCGGAATATTCCTTATTGCCTTCTGCAACAAATACAAGATGCAAAAGGGAAAGGGATAAAGTATCCGGACGAACACATGAGATACAAAGATTGATAGGGCGTTCCTTAAGAGCTTGTGTTGATTTAGAAAAAATGGCAGGTATGACTATAACTGTTGATGCAGATGTAATACAAGCAGACGGCGGAACAAGAACAGCAAGTATATGCGGCGGATATTTAGCTTTAAAAGATGCAATAACCAAATTAATGTCTGACGGCTATTTACAAGAAAATCCAATAATAGAACCAATAGCGGCAATATCAATAGGAATTGTAGGCGGTGACATAAGGTTGGATTTGAATTACGAAGAGGATTCGCACGCGCAGGTTGATTCAAATGTTATCTTAACAAAAAGCGGTAAAATAGTTGATTTCCAAACTACTTCCGAAGGAGAGCCATACGAATTTGAGAGAATGATAGAGCTGTTTAATATGGCAAAAGATGGTATAAATAAAATTATAAATATGTATTAGAAGGATTTATATAATGGATGAACTAAAAAAGTTTAATACGGCTAAGTTTTTGAGCTTTGCTTTAGGATTTTTTGGTCTGCAGTTTGCGTGGCAGATGAGAATAATATTATCCGGTCCGGTAACCGAAAATTTGGGAGCATCACCGTTTATATTTGGTCTTATATGGCTTGCAGGGCCGTTTACCGGTATGGTAGTGCAGCCTATCATAGGTGCTTTGTCAGATAAAACAACTTCACGTTTTGGCAGAAGAAGACCTTATTTGTTGGGTGGTGCTTTACTCTCGGCAATTGCATTATGGGCTTTACCGAATTCAGAATTAATAACCAATACAATAGGTTCTACGTTAGGAGTAGCACTTCCTTCGTTGACGGCACTCTGTTTTGCAGCAGTTATGATATGGATTCTTGATGCTTGTGTTAATATTGCTCAAGGTCCATACAGAGCATTGGTTCCGGATGTTGTACCGCAAGAACAGCATTCAGTTGCGAATTCGTATATAAGTTTAGCAATTGGTTTGGGTTCTGTTGTTGCAGCAGGAACTGCTCCGTTTTTAAAGTGGGCTTTTAATTATCAAATGTCTATTAATGCTCAATTTATAATGGCAGCATTAGCATTTACATTAGGCATGGCTTGGACTTGCTTAATAATTAAAGAGCGCAAATATGAACCGCAAGAAGAAGAAAAAAAAGAAAAATTAAATTTTATACAATCATTAAAGGACTTTTTTGCCTTATCACCTGAAATTGGAAAAATTTGCTGGATGCAGTTTTTTACATGGATAGGTAATATGTGCATGATGATATATTTTACTCAATATGCGGTTCATACAGTATTTGGCGTGCCTGATTTATCAGGAGTTAGCGAAGTTGTAAAATCATCATATGACAGTGCTGTTTTAGCAGGTACCAATTTCTCTTCAATATGTTTTGCTATATTTAATTTGGTATGTTTTATTGTTGCAATACCAATCGGTGTAATGTCAGTAAAACATGGTAACAAAAAAGTTCATATTATATCCATGCTTTCAATGACATTGGCGTTTTTAGGAATGGCTTTTTGTCACAATCCAAAAGCAGTTGCAATATTGATGGGTATTTCAGGATTGGGCTGGGCAAGTATTTGCGCGCTGCCGTTTGCAATGCTCTCTCAATTCATAAAACCGGGCACAGAAGGTTCTGTAATGGGAATATTTAATATATTTATAGCGGGACCTCAGGTTTTTGTTTGTACGCTTGTTTCTTGGTTTATAAACAAATGCTCATTCAATGTTCTTGACGGTGTAAATTACCATTGGGAATATACATTTATAATAGGTGCGATTTGTTTGTTAATTGCTTCGTTTGTTGCATCCGGAATAAAGGAAAAAGTGGGTTCTTAGAGAGTTTATTCAGCATAAATACATTTAAGGTTCAGAATGGATAATTCAACAGCAAAGACAAATTTTAATCGTGGAAAAGTATTTTTAATATATCCTCCCTCTCCTATATTAAATAGAGAGGACAGGTGTCAGCAGCCTACAAAAGAGTTGCTGGTTATTCCTCCTCTGCCTCCTACAGATTTGATGTATTTGGCTGCTATTTCAGAATCATGCGGGTATGATGCGAAAATTTCGGATTATAGTCTTGGTGGTAATTTTTTTGATGA
>CADCNZ010000141.1 GCA_902802935.1 uncultured bacterium
TATTCGTTGACCCAAATGCAAAACGTGATAGATAATTAATTAAGAATGGGTTAATATTAAATTTTTTCTTACTTTTCAATACTAATGTGTTTTTTTTATGATATTCAATTATTTCTTCTCTAAAAAAATTTTTTGCTTTAGTTAATATTTCAAGTTTCTCCCGTTCATTCATATTTATACCTTTCTTATGTGGATTTTACTTTAATATAATATTACGCTATTATGAACTATAAAATAAATTTTTTAATCTAGCTTTAATTTCATTATAAACTGTAGTTAGTCTTAGTTTAGCTTCATCTGTCAATAATGCTGTATGCATTATTGCGTTTCGCATTGGACTGTATTCTTTGGTTTTTGTTCTTAAAGTTTCAGGCTCACAAGTTTTTTCAATAGCAAAAGATAAATCTTTCATATATAAATAGGATTCATCACTATCTGTTTTCCTAATTTGTATATTAATACCACCGTCTGTTTTTGTTTTTGCCACTTTTTCTTTCATATCTTTTACTAATTCTTCGTTTAGTTTTAGACCTTTTTCTCGTATATAGCACCTTAATAGATTTTCAGAAATAAAACATTCTGTATATGAATCCGTATTGAAGGCCGCGTCTTCTCTAAGAGCTTGCGCCCACTCTTCAATTTTATTTTTTGTATTTTCAGGATCTTCGTCATTTGTAGAATTTTGTTCATTATTACTAGTTTCATTATCAGCTTCATTAGTATTATTCCCAGTATTATTGGTATCACCTGTAAAGCTGTCAATTACGTCATTTACAAGACTTAGGGCTCTTCTTCTTCTCTTTGGGATTTGTGGATTATCAATATCACCATCCTCTTTTTTCCCAACACGGATTATGTCCCATTCGTTAGCCATTCGTGGCATGATATTATCGTATAATTCATCTAATAGTAATTTAAATTTATCGTCATCTGCCTTGACACCTTCTCTACTACTGGTAAATCTATCAATTTCATCATCTAATGTATCAAAATGGATTTGCCCATACAAATAATTTTCATAAATTCTATTTCTTGAAATATGTCTAAGAATATCTTTTTCTCGCATTCTCCCATTAACAAATAAATCTATTGTTAATTTTTCTCCGATAGCACCTCTCACTTTCATAGCAGAAGGTTTTTTAACACTTGCGATAAATCCTTTAATTGGAAGAGAAGATTTATAATCAGAACCTATAGTAATATTTTTCTTATCTTTTGCCATTAATTTAGCAATAAGTGGGTCGTTATTCAAATCATTTATCATCCAAAAAATTTGTGTATCGTCTACAAGATCTTTTAGTTCTTTAGATGTAATTAATTCATCATTCAAGTATATGTTAAAATCATTATCTATTAGAGAAAACCTATAATATAATGCAATGACCTTTTTGAAAAATTCTATTTGATTTCTTATACCAGAATTTAGATTCTCAAATTTAATAATTGTTCCGTGTTCCTGGTTATTTGTAAAATCATTAAAATCATCTATGTTAATTTCTCCTAATGTATGTTGGTTCGTATCACGATCTGCACTTATATCGTGATCAATTTGGGTGTTATCAATGACGGCACCAATATAGTCCGTATCTTTTGTTTTGGTTATTATATGAATTTTCTCAGAACAAGATAATAATGCTAATTTGCCGATTCCTTTTCTACCAATATATGGACGGCCTTCTGGAGAATTATTATGGCCACCATTTCTTTTTGAATACCCTATTTTTAAGAATTTATTCTGAAAATCTTCAGCATCCATTCCTATACCATCATCCTTTATAATCAAGTAATTTTCTTCTTTGTTGATATAAATATGTACATTGTGCGCATCAGCATCCCAAGAATTGGATATAGCTTCTCCTAAAATAGTATTTACCGAACGATATAAATCTCGACCAAGACTGTTTAATACAGTTAACGAGATATTAAAATGAAAATTACTAGTCAATACAATACTCCTTTAAATGTTCTTGAATTGATTCCCCAATTATTTTCCCTAAATCTACAGGAACTGCATTCCCAATTTGCCTACCTAAAACTTTGTATGTAATGGTGTCTCCATTCTTAAAAAATTTATAATTACGAGGGAATGTTTGTAATATAGCACCTTCCCTTAATGACAAAGCTCTATTTTGCTCAGGATGCCCATAGCGTCCTGTCCCATAAATATAAAATTGGGTTGTCATTGTTGGTGATGGTGCTTTCCATGACATACGCCCATATACGGAACTATATGTTGCGCCCGACGGCTTTTTATAACATTCTGGCAATAAAGACTTATCCCAATCATGCCAAGTTCCACCTGGCTTTGATTGTTTAATCCTCTTTATGTTAATTTCAGATAACTTAGGACATCTATGTAATGGGTCGTTTTTATCTACTTGGCCTGCTTCTAAATATGGCAGTCCTTTTAGTACGTCCTCAACAGTCCTTTTTTTCTTACGTGGATTTGGTTTTATTAATTCTATTTTTCCCAATTTTGAAGCTAAAAGAACAAGTCTCTTTCTTTTCTGTGGCAGACCATATTCGCTACAATTAACTATTTTATATGATACATTATATCCTTTCTCTTCTAAATTCTTCTTGAAATTATCAAAAATATCAAATTTAGTTAATTCTGGAACATTTTCCATTGATATGATATCAGGATTAACCTTATTTATATGTTCAGTAAAGTAATTTAATAAGGTCCATTTTTTATCTTTTACTCGATCCTTATATTTATTAGTTTGCTTTGAAAATGTTTGACATGGCGCACAGCCAACAAGAATTTTGATATCGTTTTTATTGTAATATTTTAGAATCTCTTTGCTGTCTAAATTAGATATATCTGCGCATTCAAATTTTGCTTTATTATTGTATTCATAGGCATATTTACAAGTCTCATCACTATCAAAACCTGCTACAACATTTAAACCTGCTTTCTTTAAGCCACAGGTCAAACCTCCAACACCACAAAACAAATCGACGACTTTAATGTCTTTATTCTTTTTCATGAATCAAGAAACCTCCATTATATCATATAAAATACATCGGATCAAGAAAATAGAAACTTTACAAAAATTTATAAAAAATCATCTATTGTTATGAAATAAATTTTATTTACAAATAAAAATTCATATAGCTTTCATCAATAATATCCTGTTCGATGCCGATGTAGCGGAGGGTGATGGCAGAGTAGGAATGGTTGAAAATCTTCTGTAGGAGTTCAATGTTATCAAATTGTTTATAGTGATGATAGCCAAATGTTTTTCGCAGCGAATGTGTGCCGATTTTGTCCTGAAGGCTTAATGTTTTTGCGGCCTTGTTCAAAATCCTGTATGCCTGATTACGATCAAGCCTGTTTCCTTGCTGTGTAATAAATAGCGGCTCGTCTTCCGGGCGGTCTTTTACAAAATCTTCAAGCACA
>CADCNZ010000142.1 GCA_902802935.1 uncultured bacterium
CAAGAGTGCGGGCTAAGCCCGCAACATCCATTCAATCCCACGCTCGTCAGAGCGTAGACAATCAACCATTTATTCGCGTGCTTGCTCTTCTTCTTTTGCTTCGTTTGGGGTAAATATTTTCAAGGATTCACAAACCCAAATAAATATGATATTATGAGTGCATAAATGCACTCCAATGTAACACAATGGGTATTGAGTTACATTGAATGTAACATAATTTATGAGGAAATAAATATGAAAAAGCTTGGATTTACTTTGGCAGAGACATTAATTGCCTTGGTAATAATCGGTATAATAGCAGCACTTATAATCCCTGCAATTAGCAAGGTTAAACCGGATGAAACAAAGTCAATGTATTTGAGAACCCAAAGAGCAGTTTCACTTGCGGTAAAAAATTATGCAGCAGGATTAAATCCCTGTAGTAATGATAATTGTTACAGCAATTATCCAATATATGCAAAAGAAGCAAAAGCATTATGTGAATATTTAGCAAATAACGCGTTTAATACAAAAGATGGGGTTTCTTGTAAAAATGAGTATGTAGCTTTCAATAATGCAGATCCTGATTGGTCATTTGTAACAATGGACGGACAACAGTTTTATGTAAGGGCAAACAAAGATACTGCAAGCAGTACGTATTTTGCAGAAATAGTTTTTGATATAAACGGTGCAAACGGAGATAATCAGCTTTATGATAAAACAAACTCTCCTAATCCCGACAGATTCAGATTATGGGTAACTGCAGACGGAAATGTTACCGCGGGTGATGCAAAAGGATTAGAATACCTGTCAAAAGGGTTAAATTGGCTAAAGCAAGATAGCAAGCCTGAAAATAATGGCAATGAACCTCAAAACACAAGAGTGGTAAGTGATAACGGCTGCCGTCCGGGAACTGCTGATTGCAGCCAGCCAAATACGGTTTGTAACAGTGAAACAGGTAACTGTGATTGTAAAGAGACATTTATAAAAAATGCAAATGGTGAATGTGTCTGCCAAGAAGGTTATCACGAAGATAACGGTGTCTGTGTTGCAGATGGTTCAGGTGGCGGTTCAGGTGACGATAATTGTGCTGAAAATCAATACAAAAATGGCGATACCTGTGAAAACATTCCGCAAATAAATCTATCTTATGAATATATTAATTACTATACATATTCGGGAAATGATTTCAATGATGATATTATTACCCCAATACCAAATGATGGCCGTAGAATTTGTTCTAGTGCAGTAGCTAATTATAACACAGCGAAAACGCTTTCGGAGGCATTTTTAGAAAATAATGTAAAAAATCAAGCATATAATTTATATAAAAATATGATTAAAAATGAAATGGAAAGAGTAGGGTATAATAAATTTAACTGGTCAGATACGCTTAATCAGCATTTTGAAACAATTTATACAAAATCAAAAGAGGATACATATAGTGCAGATGCTACTCGTGCAGGCTCTCGAGGCGGAAGCAGAATCGCGTCTTTTGATTACATTTTAAATTATGAAGGTGCTTGGTACACTATAGTTGAGCGTTCTCAATTTGATAATACTTTCCACTGGTCAAAGGCTAGAATTACAGAAAGTTTCTTTACGAAATTCAATAATAATGTCGTAAACACACTGCAGCAGCCATTACAACAGCAAGTAAACAATTATTACAAGAGTAAATAATGATCTATATCGGCTGTAAAAATTTTTACAGCCGATATTATTAGATATCAGATTTTTATGTACGTCAAGTATCACAAATGGCACACGAATAGATAATTCAAATATAGGAAATTGGGCCAGAATAATGTACAACTGCCTGCGACCATCTCCGTATCTTCTGGTAGATTTTCATCTGTTGTTACAGTTAACAACAGTAAAAAGTGTATACTGAATATGGATAGGACTGATTACAGAAATAAACGAGTTATTTATGTTGATAACAATAGTCGAGTTATATATCTTTTCCTTAATATTATGGAAAACCCTATCGACTCCCAAGGTTCTTTCATTGGTACAAAATACTTTGATTATGATATATTAAAAAACGCAGTAAAAATGAACCAGTAAACTAAAAAAAACAAAAAATCGGGTGACTAAAAAGTCACCCGATTTTATCTATTATTTTTTTATTTAATTATTATGCTGTGTGTTTACCCCTCTTTAGTATATTCAGCATCAATTACGTCATCGTCTTTTTTGTCTTCTGCTGAAGCTGAACCTTGAGAGTTTGCTTCACTATTTGCATCTCCGCCTTCTTTTTGAACTGCTTCATATGCTTTTTGAGATATTGAGAACATTGTTTGTTGAAGTTCTTCAGATAATTTCTTTAAATCTTCAGCAGACTTGTTTTCATCAATAGCTTTTTGAAGTGCTTCTTTTTGTTCGCCCAACTTCTTAGAATCATCTTCAGAAATCTTGCCTTCAAAGTCTTTAACGATTCTTTCTGCTGATGCAATTAAAGAGTTTGCATTGTTTCTGATTTCTGCTTCTTCTTTTTTCTTTTTGTCTTCTGATGCATTAGCTTCAGCTTCTTTAACCATCTTATCTATATCTTGTTCAGACAGGTTAGAAGAATTTGTAATTGTAATTTTTTGTTCTTTGTTTGTAGCTTTATCTTTAGCAGAAACATTAACAATGCCGTTAGCGTCAATATCAAATGTAACTTCGATTTGCGGAACACCACGCATTGCAGGAGCAATTCCTTCAAGTCTGAACATACCTAATGACTTGTTGTCGCTTGCCATTGGTCTTTCACCTTGAAGTACGTTGATATCAACGGCTGTTTGGTTATTTTCTGCAGTTGAGAACACCTGTGATTTAGAAACAGGGATTGTAGTGTTTCTTGGAACAAGAGCTGTCATAACACCACCCAATGTTTCAATACCAAGTGTCAAAGGTGTTACATCAAGAAGAACGATGTCTTTAACTTCACCTGCAAGTACACCTGCTTGAACTGCTGCACCAACTGCAACAACTTCATCAGGGTTAACTGATTGGTTAGGTTCTTTTCCGGTATATTCTTTAACGAGTTGTTGAACAGCCGGAATACGAGTTGAGCCGCCAACTAATACAACTTCATTAATATCATTCTTACTTAAACCTGCATCAGATAAGGCTTGTTCAACAGGTTTTTTGCATCTTTCTAATAAATCATGAGAAAGGTCTTCAAATTTAGCTCTTGTTAAAGAAAGTTCTAAGTGTTTAGGTCCGTTTGCATCAGCTGTAATATACGGTAAGCTGATTGTAGTTTCTACAACTGAAGACAATTCGCATTTAGCTTTTTCTGCAGCTTCTTTGATTCTCTGCATAGCTTGTTTATCATTAGTTAAGTCCATGCCTTCTTGTTTTTTGAATTCTTCGCAAATCCAATCAATAATCTTTTGGTCGAAATCATCACCACCTAAGTGTGTATCACCTGATGTTGAAAGAACTTCGTGAACACCGTCACCGATTTCAAGAATTGAAACATCGAATGTA
>CADCNZ010000143.1 GCA_902802935.1 uncultured bacterium
CAGGATAATTTTTGCACATTTTTAAACGTTTTTCATAGACAGAACATAGCCCTTCATCCGTCACGTATTTGCAAGCAAATATTAAATTCCCGTCTTCATCTTTACCTCTTATATAGAATCTTCTGTATGCAGGAAAAAGAAATTGCATAATTTTAAAATCGGTTGTTGTATATGTGTCAAAACTATACATATATCGACAGCATTTTCCGCATTTTAGACATTTCCCTGTGATTTTGTATTCCATTTTTTCCGGAACAAAATATGATAAAATTTCATTTTTTAGTATCGTCAAAAAACTTAACATTCTTAATTAAATTATCCTTTTCTATTATTTATTTGATAGAATATTAATAATATAATACATTGTTTCTTTTATAGTCAATGTTTTGAGGAGTAAAGAATGACATATTATAACATTCCGCGAAATAGGAAAAGAGGAAAATCAAAAAGGCTTATTATTGATAGCCCAATGTTAACAATGATAACAGGAATCGTTGTTTTTACTGTCGGTATAGTTCTTGCAGGTATGATAGCATTGAAGTTGTATCTGATTTCATTACCTCCGATAAAAAATTTAAATTCATTAAAACCAAATATAGTTACTACATTCTGTGCAAGTGACGGAGAAGTCATAAAAACATTTGCTGCTTATACATATTCAAATGTAGAATTAAAAGAAGTTCCTGAGCAATTAGTTAAAGCGTTAATTGCAACCGAGGATAAGAATTTTTATAAGCATCAAGGTTATGACATGCTAGGACTTGTACGTTCAATGGTTGCTAATGTTTTAGCAGGACATGTCGTTCAAGGGGCAAGTACCATTACTCAGCAGCTATCAAGAATTTTGTTTTTGTCTAATGAAAAGACTGTAACAAGAAAGATTAAAGAACTTCAAGTAGCTGCTCAGATTGAAAAGACTATATCAAAAGATAAAATTCTTGAAATGTATTTAAACAATGTTTACCTTGGTTCAGGTGCATATGGTGTAAAAGGTGCAGCAAAAATATATTTTAATAAAAATTTAAACGAACTAACGCTGCCTGAAATGGCATTAATAGCGGGCTTGCCTCAAGCTCCGTCTGTATATTCACCATATAATAACAAGAAACTTGCTGAGAAACGCAGGAACCAAGTTCTCTTAAGAATGTATAAAATGAAGTACATAGATAAAGAAACTTACGAAAAAGCAAAAAAATCACCTATTGTACTTTCTACTATGCCTATAATGTATGCAACTAATAAAGCTCCGTATTTTTGTGATTATGTAATGAAAGATTTGCAAAAACTCGGTTTTACAGAAGATGAAATTGTAAACGGCGGATTTAAAATTGTTACGACATTGGATTATAAAGCGCAAGTTAAGGCAAATGAAGCGATTATCAAAAACCTAAATGCATGGGGAATGAACAAGGATAAAAACCAAGCAGCCGTTTTTTCATTTAATCCTATAGACGGAAGAATTCTTGTATATGCAGGAGGAAAAGATTATTCAAAAAGCCAATATGACAGAGTTACTCAATCTCAAAGACCATCCGGTTCTGCGTTTAAACCATTTATATACACCGCAGCTATCGAAAAGGGATATTCTCCAAACGATATGATAGAAGATATGCCTATTAAGATAGGAAATTGGACTCCAAGAAACTATGGAAACAAGTATCGGGGTAAAATACCTTTGTATACGGCTTTGATGGTTTCTTCAAACGTTTGTGCCGCAAGATTAATGGATGAAATTGGTGTAAGACCGGTAATACAACTATCAAGAGTTATGGGTATAACAACACCTATTCCATATGATTATACAATAGCTCTTGGCTCACACAGTGTTAAATTATTTGAAATGACACGAGCATTTGGTGTTTTTGCAAATGGCGGATACAAAGTAGAACCATATGCTATAGAGAGAGTTGAATCATCAAGAGGAACTATCCTGTATGAAGCTAAAAAAGCTAGAACTAGTAAAGTTCTTAATATAAATACTGCAGCTACAATGACAGCTATAATGAGAACTGTTATTACAAGCGGAACGGGACGTGCCGCAAACATAGGTAAACCGGCTGCAGGTAAAACAGGTACAACTGATGACAGTAAAGACGCTTACTTTATCGGTTTTACTCCAGATGTAGTCACAGGTGTCTGGGTAGGAAATGATGATAATTCTCAAATGGGTGGTATCACCGGTGGTACTATACCGGCTCTTATTTGGAAAGATGTAATGACTGTTGCAACTGAACAATACGGAAATGCAGACTTTGAATATCCGGAAGTTGTTTTGAATCCATTTAGAGCTTCAAATGTTTCTGTTATTAATCAATCAGATATTGCGAAGCAGCAAGAAGAAAAAGATAAAGAAAAACAAAAAGAATTAGATAAGATAGATCCTATAACAGGAGTTGAAAAACCTACATTATTAAAACCTACTGAGGAAAATCAAAAATCAATTCTAATATTCCCTAAAAAGGATAAAGAAGCTCCTACGGTAGAAGTAAAACAGGAACGAGTAGATGAACCTCAACCAAATTATGCGCCAATACCAATGACGTCAGCTCCTATAGGACAGTAAATGGAGAAAAGTTATGTTAGCCGAAGAAATTAGGATAATAAGTGGTGAAAATGATTTTCAAACAGCAAGTTATGAAAAAAATGAAAAGACATTAGATTATGAAATAAGCAAAAACCCGACTTATGGTGAACTTATAAGCATTGTTAGAGGACTGAATGCAGCAAGTGAATTTTTTGATGTAAAAGCTGCAATTTTGTCTACCGGAACCGGAATTTGTGCAGTATCTTTAGGAAAAACACTTGAAGAGGCTGTAAAAAATGTTATGGATTCTAACCCTATTGATTTTATGTCTTCTACCTTAACAGTTACGTCAGAAGTTAATAGTGATGTAGTAAAACTGTTAAAAGATACAAATATAATAGTAGCGCCAAAATATACAAAAAATGCTATAGAATACTTGCAAGCTCATGATATTTGCTATCTTACAATCCATACACCATTAAAAGAGTATAAAAAGTATCAGCAAAATGAGGTCAAAGTAACGCCGCTTGGAACATTGACACAAATTCCAAATTTGAGTGAATTAGACAAAGATAAATTTAAAGTGGTATCAAAAACAAAACCTACAGTAGAGCAAATAGAAGACTCTGTATTTGCTTGGAAAGTGGCAAAACATATATCTACTCAAGCTATAGTAATAGCAAAAGATTTAAAAACAACAGCAATAGCTCAAGGTTTACAAAAGTCCTCGGTAGAATATGCTATTGACCACTCCTGTGACATGTCAAAAGAAGCTATATTAGCATCGGATTTACCTATAACAGTGCATGATGTAAATGTAGCAGCTCAAGGCCGAATAAGTTTAATTATTTTACCATTTGCACAAAAAGATATAGTTGCAGCAGCAGATAAATATAACATGGTAGTTATAACAACCGGAATGACCAATATTTTATATTAATTTAATATATTTTCCAAAAATATATTGACATTTCTATTTTATAAATATATGATAAACAATATAAAATAGGAATTATATGCCATGGAAAGCTTTTTAGAAATAGAAGAAAGACTCACAACTGTTAACTGTTTATTAGAGCTAATGAAAGCATATTGTGAGCAAAATCTCTTAGAAAAAAATAATTTATCTGTTTTAAAAGTTGTTTTGGAATTGGCATTAAAAGAACACAATAAAATTCAAAATGAACTTGATAAAACAATACAAGAGATAAAATGTATATAATAAAAAAGCAGCTCCATCAAGGAACTGCTTTTTTTATGATAACTATAAAATTAATATCTATAGTGTGCAAATGCTTTGTTAGCTTCTGCCATTTTGTGAGTGTCTTCACGCTTTTTGCAAGCTGCACCTGAACCATTTGAAGCATCGATTAATTCGCTTGTTAATTTTTCTACAAATGATTTTCCGCCTCTGTTTTTAGCAGCAGCAATAATCCAAGAAGAAGCAAGAGCAAAACCTCTGTCAGGTTTAACATCGATAGGTACTTGGTAAGTAGAACCACCTATACGGCGAGCCTTAACTTCCAATAACGGAGTTGCATTTGTAATAGCTTTTTGGAATATCTCAAGCCCTTTTTCGTTTGTTCTTTCTTCAACTTTTGCAATAGTTGCATAAAATATTTTTTCAGCAAGTGACTTTTTACCGCGTCTCATAACTCTGTTAATGAATTTAGAAACATCTACACTGTTGTAAATCGGGTCAGCTGAAGGTATTCTTCTTTCCGGTTTAGATCTTCTTGACATTATTATTTACCTCCCTTAGCTTTTTTTGCACCGTATTTAGAACGGCTTTGAGTTCTATTAGCAACGCCAGCTGTATCTAAAGTACCACGAACAATGTGGTATCTTACACCAGGAAGGTCTTTAACTCTTCCGCCTCTTATAAGAACTACACTGTGTTCTTGGAGGTTGTGACCAATACCCGGAATATATGAAGTTACTTCAAATCCGTTAGTAAGTCTGACTCTGGCAACCTTTCTCAAAGCTGAGTTAGGTTTTTTAGGGGTTGTTGTATAAACCCTTGTA
>CADCNZ010000144.1 GCA_902802935.1 uncultured bacterium
GCAGTATCTATAAGTTTAATTTCGGATTCATCCCATCCTGCATCTTCTAAAAATCTGCCTAATAAATCTTTTGCTACAACATATACATCACCTTTGTATTCAAATAATTGGTATTCAAATCTTGGATGCATCGAAATTGCAACGTTGGAAGGAATTGTCCAAGGAGTTGTTGTCCAAATAATTGCATATATTGGTTTGGTATTTCCGGGAATTATTCTTAAATTTATTGCTTCGGTTGAATCTTCATCAAATTGAAATCTTACATATATAGATTTTGATGACACATCTGCATATTCAACTTCAGCTTCTGCAAGTGCTGTTTCACATGCCGCACACCAATATACCGGTTTCAAGCCTTTTTCAATATATCCTTTTTTATACATATCGCCAAAGACTCTTACCTGCTCTGCTTCATATTCAGGTTTTATTGTTAGATAAGGATTTTCCCAGTTTCCAAGAACGCCAAGACGTCTAAATGCCGCTTCCTGTCCCTTCAAACTGTTTGCCGCATATTCACGGCATTTTGCTCTTAATTCTCCTTCTGTAATAGCGTGCCTTCCGCCTTTTATGTTTTTCACAACTGCATTTTCTATCGGAAGCCCGTGAGCGTCATAACCGGGAACAAAAGGCGAATAAAAACCTTGCATAGATTTATATTTAACAATAATGTCTTTTAAAATCTTGTTCATTGCCGTTCCGACATGAATCTTATCAGAACTCAAATACGGAGGACCGTCATGCAATACAAAAGAATTTGATTTATTTTTAGATTCATTAATTTTTTCATAAATTTTATTTTCTTCCCAAAACTTCTGAGTTTCTGGTTCTTTCTTTATAGCGTTTGCTCTCATTTCAAGAGTTGTTTGAGGCAGATTTAAGGTTTCTTTATATTCCATTTTTTTCTTCTCCGTCATTTTCTTTGAAATCTTCTATATTTGTAACGGTCGCTAATCTAAGACCGTCATTTGTTTTTATAAACTCGCGCATTTTCCCATAGTCAAATTGATTTTCCCAACGCGCTATAACAACAGTAGCAACACAATTCCCAATTAAGTTAACCGTTGTTCTTCCCATATCTAAAATTTGATCAATACCTAAAAGTATTGCAACTCCCAATATAGGAATATTGAAGCTTGCAAGCGTTCCAGCCAAAACAATTAATGCCACTCTCGGAACTCCAGCAATACCTTTACTCGTTAGCATAAGAGCAAACATTATAACTAACTGTTGTTCAAACGTAAGCGGATAGCCCACAAGTTGGGTAGAAAATATCACAGCCATAGCAAGATACAAGGTCGAACCGTCCAAATTAAAAGTATATCCGGTTGGCATAACAAAACCAACTATTGATTTAGGAACACCAAAATTTTCCATAATAGACATTGCTTTAGGAAGCGCTGCTTCAGAACTTGCAGTTGTAAATGCAAGAAGTGCAGGCTCTTGAATTGCTTTAAAAAGTGCTCTGATTGATATGTTTACAATTTTACACGCCGCAAATAATACAACCAAAACAAAAACAGCAAGTGCCACATATAATGATAATACTATTTTACCGTAATTAAATAGAATTTTTATGCCATTTGAACCAACAGTATATGCAATTGCTCCAAAAATACCAATTGGTGCAAAATACATAACATATTCGGTAAATTTAAACATAATTGATGCAAGAGAGTTTAAAACATCTATAATAGGTTTTGCCTTATCACCAACCGCACAAATTGCAAGTGCGAAAAAGATACAAAACACTACTATTTGCAATAAATTACCGTCAGCCATTGACTGAAAAATACTTGTTGGAAACAAGCCCAGTAATAATTCTCCAAATGTATTATGCTGAACTGTAGATGCCATTTGCACTATACTTGTTAAACCTGTATGCTCAGACGCAATATTTCCCATGCCTTCTCCGGGTCTAAACAGATTTGCAAATCCTAATCCGACAAAAAGAGCAATTGTTGTAACAATTTCAAAATACGCAATTGTTTTAATACCCAGCCTGCCAACGCTTTTCACATCACCATGTCCGGCTATTCCAACTACAAGAGTTGCAAAAAGAAGAGGCGCAATTATCATTTTAACCATTCTCAAGAAAATTTCGGCAAGAACATGCATCCTAACTGCAATATCAGGAAATGCCCAACCGGCTATAATTCCAAGAGTTAGAGCTATAAATATGGCTATCGTGAGTTTTGATTGCTTCAAAATCTTTTCCTCTTTATCCTTCAAGAGTACATTATACACCAAACAAAAGATTATGTATAAAAATAAGAATTTAGGTGTTTAAAGTTTATCGTATTCTTTTTTAATTTCTTGGATATCTTGCCACATAAGCCATTTAGGACTGCCTTTTTCTCTTGAATCATTACGCAGAAGATATGAAGGATGAAAAATCGGCATTAACTTTGCACCGTGCACATTTTCTCCTCCTGCAAACCATTTGCCTCGAATTTTTGTTATACCGCCTACATCACCTAATATTGATTGAACTGCAACATTACCACATAATAGTATTATTTTGGGTTGAATAATATCAATTTGTGCTTTTAAATATTCCCAGCATGCGGATTTTTCATCAGGTAAGGGATTCCTGTTCTCCGGCGGACGACACTTTACAGTATTACAAATATAGACATCACGCTCTCTTGTTAGCCCTACCGACCCAAAAATCTTGTCCAAAAGTTGTCCAGCTTTTCCAACAAACGGTTTGCCCTGCTGATCTTCATAAAAGCCAGGAGCTTCGCCTATAAGCATTAATTTGGAATTTGGTTTCCCGTCTGAAAAAACAATATTGTTCCTTGTACTTCCCAAAATACATTTTTTGCAGCCAAGACATTTTTCTCTTACAGAATCCAATTCTTCGTACATATTTACGCCTGAATCATTTCTTTGACTTCTCTGCGCTTAATTTTCTTTGTTGCGGTTCTTGGAAGTGCTTGATTAATTACAGTTATATTTATAGGTCTTTTATATGGTGCAAGATTCTTAGAAAGTCGTTTTACTTCTTCTCGCATGACCTTTTCAAGCTCCTCACCTTGATATTGTGACTTTATTTCATCAGTCGGAACGACAACAAGTCCAATATCTTCGGTTCCATCTTTTGCTCCGCCTTCACGTGAAACTCCAAAAACACAAAGTTCTGCGAATTTATCACTCTTTTCAAGAACTGCTTCTACTTCCTCCGGAAATACTTTTTTACCACCAGAAAGAACTATCATATTTTTAATTCTGCCTGTAATGTATACTCTGCGCTCTTTATCAATTCGTGCAATGTCACCTGTATGGAAGAATCCGTCCTTATCAATTGCTTGAGCTGTAAGCTCCGGTTGATTGTGATAACCTTTCATTATAGAAGGCCCCTTTAATAAAAGCTCGCCGGTTGCAGGATCAACTTTTGCTTCATAACTTGGCAGCAGCTTCCCTACGGAATGCAAATCTCTGTTCACCTCGACATTCATCGTCGCAACAGGACTTGTTTCAGTTAGTCCGTATCCTTCATATACATCTATACCTATACGTTTAAAGAATCTTGCTGTTTCTAAATCGTATGGAGCACCGCCTGATAAACATGATTTAAAACTTCCGCCAAAGCAATTATGTAATTTCCTAAACATAAGTTTTTTTATTGGTCTGAATGGTAAGAATTTTGCCAAGAAAAATTTAAGCGGGAAAGTTGCTTGGTAAAATTTAGACGAATTTCTTATCTCTGCCTCTAAAACACTCTTTAAAAGTCGTAAAAACGCAGGAACTAAAATCATAAAATGAATTTTTTTATCTTTTATAATATTCAAAATATCTTTTGGTTTTAGACTTTGTGTATAATAAACCGAAAAACCAAAATTAAGGAAGGTTGTAAATCCTACAGTCATTTCAAACAAATGATTCATCGGAAGTATTGATAAAATCCTTACATCACCCTTTTTAGGAAATATCTGACGTATTACAACATTCAAATCCTTAAGCTGTGCTAATATATTCCCAAATGTAGTTTCTACACCCTTTGGAGCACCGGTAGTACCTGATGTATAAATAATAAACATTGTAGATTTTCTTGAGCGATGTCTCCATTTACTTATATAATTATATGGTATTGTATAAATACTTGGTAAATCGTGTGATTCTGGCATCATATCCATTATTATGATATGTTTTAGACTTGGGATAACTTTCTGTAGTTCCAAAGCTTTGTCAATATAATTTTGGGAAACCATTATAACAGAAGGCTGACAATCTGATAGTATAGATGTTAGCTCGTGAATTGTAAGCTTTATATCCAAAGGAACTGTTACAAGTCCTGAAATAATAGACGCAAAAACACAAGTACCGTATTCCGGTTTTGATTCTGATAAAATTGCAAGTTTTTCTCCGCGTTTAAGCCCCAAATCATTAATTAAATATGATGCTATTCTTCTTGACATTTGACCTAAGCCATCATACGTCAACTCTCTCCAACCATATCTGGTTTTCATACCTAGAGCTATCTTTCTGGCATATATATTTGTTTTATCTTCCAATAAAGACAATACGTTATCTTCTCGTTCTCTCATAAATTCTCCTTAATTGTCAATAAATATTATATCAAATGAAAAATAAATATAAAATATTAATTTTTAATGGCAAAAAAAATTTTTTTATGTTTTATAAAATTATAATTCTATAAAAGAAAGGATAATACATGCAAATATTACCGATAAATTCTAATTCTAATAAAACAACTTTTAACGGCAAATTTTCACAACAAGGGAAATGGCCAAATAAGATAAAATCAGCATTGTTAGAATATGAGAGAATTCAAGACTTAACCTCTAATTATGATGTTGTTGCAAGATTATCAACAAAAAAAGCAGGATTTAATGACCAATTTCACGAACGCGGGAAAAATTTATATAAAATCAAATTCAGCTTTTTAGAAGAAGGCTCCAAGCTTGATAAAATTTTGGATTTTTTACATCTAAAAAGACGTTACTCACTTACAAGAAATTACCATTCTGAATATGGCACTGAAGCATGCATTGACGACAAACATTTTGATTATTTGTTAAGACAAGTTAATTTATCAAAATAGTTAAATCTTTCTACGTATTATGCAGAACTACTTGACCGCTTTCTAATGACGGCTTTACGTCTATTACTCGCTGATTTGAGCTTCCTACCCAATGAAGTTTTGGGTCTAAAAGTTCTTCAACAAATTTACCTTCAGCTACAACATCAAGCAACGATATTTCCGGAATATCTTTGATTTCTTCCCATAGAAAACCGGTATACAACCATATAGTTTTATCTGGCAATTCTTCACGTATTTTTTTAGCGATTCTGAAAACCTCATCCCTGTTAAAAGGATGCAAAGGATCGCCACCGGAAAAAGTTATACCTGAAATATAAGGCTTTCTTAAATCCTCAAAAAGTTCTTGCTCTGCAGCCCCATCATAGGGTATACCACCGGCAACATCCCAGGTTATAGGATTTTGACAATTATGGCAATGGTGTGTGCAGCCTGCTACCCACAAAACCGTACGCAAGCCGTCGCCATTTAGCATATCGTCTTTAGTTATGTTATGATAATTCATTTTTCTCTCTTAATATCCCAAGTCCGCTGACTACATTGATTTTCTGTCTGCAATTTCTTCCATTTTGTGATCAGCCAAACGAGAATCACCTTTTACACGTGAGTATGAAAGATATCCATTCATACGATCTATCTTTGTTAAATTCCTGCTGCCGCATTTAGGGCAAACATCCATATTCAATTCTTCATGACCGCAGTCGTCGCAATATGAAAGTGAAAGGTTAACTCCTTCATAGAAGCCCATATCCATAGCTCTTAAAACAAGAGTCTTTACAGCATCTGTATTATAATCTAACGGATATTTTACATACTGAATTTTACCACCATTCATTAAATCCCAGAAACGTTTTTCTAAGTCTTGCTTTTGGATTGGTGTAATATCTTCGCTTACATGACAGTGGAAACTGTTTGAAACATATGGCTTATCAGAAACATGTGATACAACACCATATTTTTTACGGAATTGTTTTACTTGCAAACCGCATAGATTTTCAGCAGGTGTTCCATAAAGTGCGTACAAGTTTCCGTCTTCTTCCTTAAACTGAGCAACCTTCTTATTAATATATTCCATAACTTCTATTGCAAACTGACCGTCTTCAACCAAAGACTTTCCATTATATAACTCTTGCAATTCATTCAATGCTGTTATACCAAATGAAGCCGTTGCCGATTTCAAAAGCGGTTTTATTTTATCATGAATACCTAAGTGACCGCCCAAGAAACCACCTTCACAATAAGCAAGCGGATTAACTGATGCTTTCATTTCACCCAAATAATCATAAGTTCTTATATGAAGCTGTCTGATTAATTCCATATAATAATCAAGAACTTCATAGAAATCCTTGCTTTCTTTTTTTGCTTTTGCATAAATCATAGGCAAGTGCAAGCTGATTGCACCGATATTGAAACGACCTACAAAAATAGGAGTATCATTCTCATCAGCCGGTTTCATACCGCCTCTTTCATACCATGGTGACAAGAATGCTCTGCAGCCCATAGGTGAAACAACCTTGCCGTATTTTTTGTACATTGAAGCAACATACCCTTCTCCCGAGAGTGATAACCAATCAGGATACATAGCCTTTTTAGAGCATTCAATACCTGCTTCAAATACATCATGGTTAATTTTTCCTTCACCATGCAAGTTTTCGTCATACAAGAAAACTATTTTAGGGAATAATACAGGCTTTTTGTTTCCTTTCTTGCCTTGACCGTTCATACGAATCTTAAGCATAGCTTTTGTAGCCATTCTTTCGTACTCTTCTGTACCAAGACCTGCAGTAACTGTAATAAACGGGTAATCGCCGCGTGATGATGCAACGGTATTAAATTTGTATTCCCATCCTTGGAAACCTTGTTCAAAATCTTTTTGAACATCAGCCAGTGCTGCCTCTCTTGCTTTTTCAAAGTCCAGACCCAAGCATAAATATTTTTCATTTTGTCTTTGGAATGTTTTTTCAGCGTAAGGAGCTAAAATCTTATCAACCTCAGCAACTGTAAAACCACCATACTGTTGGCTTGCTGCTGCCATTACTATATCGCCTATTACGTCAAACGCTACATCTAAAGACTTTGGTTCATTATACCAAAGGTTACCCATTTCAAATCCGCCTTTTAGAACAGATGCTACGTCAAACAAGCAGCAATTCATAGTATCACGTCTTGCTGACATATCGTGAATATAAATGTAACCGTCTCTTATCGCTTGAAGTTCATCTACTGTTAAAAAGAACTTTTTGTACAATTCTTTATTAAGTTCGTTAAATATCAAAGAACGCTTTGTTGAAACAAGAGTAGAATCTGCATTTGAATTTTCCTTGTCTCCAATATACATAATTCTTTGAGATTCTTGATAAACTTTATCAAGCATATGAACAAAATCTTGCTTATAATTTCTATAATTTCTATAACTTTGGGCAACGCTCGGATTAATTGCTTCCAATGCACCTTCTACTAAATTATGCATTTCTGCAATAGGAATTTCTGTTTTTCCCATTTTAGAAATATTATTATCTACGAATTCACAAATTTCATTTAAATCTTCTTCTGAAAGCTGAACAAGCATTCTTGTTGCAGATTTTAGAACAGCATTAACAATTTTTTGGTTATCAAATTCTTCTTTCGTTCCATCTTTTTTGATAACATATATATTTTCCATATTTAGTGGTTTGGCTTGTGAAGTCTTAATATCTTTTAGTTGAGCTATTTGAGACATGAACTCTTTATTAGCAGCTGCAGAACCTTTAATTACATCAGTTGCCGAACCGCTTTTTGCCGCTGTGAACTCTACTACATTTCCTTCATTTAAACTGTTTTGCATTTGACTACAAACCTCCTAATCTAGAATTAAGGGGAGCTATTTTTTCAGCTTCCTTATTTTTTTTAAGATTCCACTAATAAGAGAATAACATTCTCTTCCCAAAATCTAATCCACTATATAAATGATAATTCAAAAAGTGAATCTAATCAAATATATTAATAAAACTAAACAAAGGGACGAAAACAAGTCACAGTGTATGTTACGTGGTTTTTGCATCATTGTTAAAAATGTAACATTTTTTCGATAAATTTTTATTAAATTTCTTGACAAAATCTATAACTCTTTCGGAGAGTGTGTCATGCAATATTAATATAAAAACAACTAAAAAATAACCATGCCAATAATCGGCATGGTTATCATTAAAAATTGGTTTATAACTAACCTTCCAAAATATTTCTGATTAATTCATTAACAGTTTTGGGGTTAGCTCTGCCTTTTGTTTCTTTCATAACTTGACCGACAAAGAAACCAAGCAAGTTTGTCTTTCCGTTTCTGTATGCTTCTATTTCGTTTGGATGAGAATTTACAACTTTTTCAACAATAGCTTTTATTGCACCCTCGTCTGAAATTTGGCTCAAGCCTTTTCTTTCAACAATTGCGGATGCTTTTTCACCGTTTGTTATCATATCTTCTATCAAAATTTGTTTTCCGATGTTATTAGAAATTGTGCCTTTTTCAATCAAACTAATTAACTCAACCAAATTTTCAGGAGTTAATTTAGTTTCATTTATTTCAATTTTTTGCTCTTTTAAATACGCTGCAATTTCACCCATTATAAAGTTTACAGCTGTTTTAGGATTACCGCCAAGTTCAAGAACACTGTCGAAGAAAAGCGCTAATGGCATTTGCTCTACAATAACCGATGCATCATATTCGCTCAAGCCCAATCCCATATATCTTTGGCGTTTTGCTTCCGGAAGTTCAGGCATCTTTGCTCGAATTTCTTCAACCCATTCTCTGGAAATCTCCAAAGGCATTAAATCCGGTTCAGGGAAATATCTGTAGTCATGTGCATCTTCTTTTCCCCTCATTGAGCGTGTTTCCTTCAAATTGTCATCCCACAATCTTGTTTCTTGAACGACTTCACCACCTTCTTCCACAATTTCAATTTGGCGGTCTATTTCATATTCAATTGCGCGTTGAAGAGCAGAAAAACTGTTTACATTCTTGATTTCTGCGCGAGTACCAAATTCTTTCGAACCTTTTGGCATAATAGAGATGTTTGCATCGCATCTCATTGAGCCTTCTTCAAGATTTCCGTCACATACACCTAAATATCTTACAATGTTGCGAAGCTCTTCCATATAATTACGAGCTTCTTCAGATGAGCGCATATCAGGCTCTGAAACAATTTCCAAGAGTGGTGTTCCTGCGCGGTTTAAATCAACCAGAGAGTATGTTGAACCGTTAATTCCTGCAGCTCCTGCGTGAACCAACTTTCCTGCATCTTCTTCAAGATGAGCTCTTGTAATACCAATTCTTTTTCCTTTTACATCAATATATCCGTTTACACAAATAGGTTCATCATATTGCGAAATTTGATATCCCTTCGGAAGATCCGGATAGAAATATTGTTTTCTGTCAAATTTGCATCTTGCAGGAATTTCGCAATTTAATGCAAGCCCAAGTAAAATTCCCATATTTACACATTCTTTGTTAAGAACAGGCAAAACTCCAGGCATACCTAATGTAATCGTGCTAATTTGCGTATTTTGTTCGTTACCAAATTCTGTTGAATCCGGTGCAAATATTTTTGATTTTGTCTTTAATTGTGCGTGAACTTCAAGCCCAATAACGACTTCATACTTATCTCTTAAATCTGTCATAATATATCCTCACTCTTTTAGTTTTATTTTATCATAAAAAAGAATGAGATTATAAAGGTTATTTAATACAAACACCGCTAAATGTATACCAATGTCCGTCTTTACCTTTAAAACACGCTGTTCCGTTGATAGTTTTTACTTCTTTTGCGTGTATATTTTTTGATGAATCAGTGTTAAGAACTTCAATGTCTGTAGCCGTTTGATATGCGTCGCTTAAAGCGCCGGTAAAAGCTCTATACATAACAGGGTTGGTAATTTTTTCAAAATTTTCCGGTGTTATTCCATATAATTTCATATCTTCAATAACAGACATATTGTCACCATAATCAAACACTTCCTGCATTTCTCGGTTTCCGGATTCTGTTCTTACATCACGCATAATTTCCTTTTCTCTATTGGTAAGAGCATATGCATATTGTTGTGCTTTATAATGAACATCCTTCAAGCTTTGAGGTGTATTTGCGGAATTAAGCTCCGCATTTGTTATTGTTTTGATTTTTTCTAATTCATCTTTATATTTTTGCGCAAATTCTTCATAACTCATACCGAGGTAGTTTTGTGCAAATGTTTCCATATCTATATCAACACTTTTGGGAGTGATATGCTCTGCCTCAGGAGTTCCATGAGCTGTTTCAAAAGCTTTTTGAATATCATCTTGTAATTTATTTAATGACGTAATGTTTTTTATTGCATCTTCTTGAATTTCTCTTAAATCAAAATTTACGAATTCCACAGGTCTATACCATCGAAACCATTTTTTAGGTATTAGATTTATATTTTTGTATGCTGCACAATTTTCGTAAGCATTATCTATATCAGAGGTTAACGCATGCAGAATTGCTTCTCCTTTTGTATATGTATTACCAACTATATTGCTTCTTCTGTCTTCGGTATCATCATCGTTAATATTAAAATAATTAACCGCTGCTTGAAGTTCTACAGGGATTGAACTACTTGTTTTTGTTCCGGAAACTTTCTTTAAATTGGCTCTGATTGTTACTGTATCAACATTTTCATCTTTAATATCTCCAACAAGCTGAATTAATTCAGTTTTGCTCAAACCCTGTATTCCGTCAGTATCATATTTTTGAGCAAAATTAATCCATTTTTCAGCCCATTTTGAATAATTTATTTGAAAATCAGACATAAAAAACCTCTATATTATTTCCTCGTATAATAATATAAAGTATTTTTAACAGAAAAAATTGCCATACAAATTCTATATATTCTTTAAGTGTTCTATTTTTATCTCCGGTTTTAATAAAATAGACACTGCATCTATACGGTATTTTTTGTATTCGTTATGTTCTTGAAGATATATAAATAATCCCTGTTTAATATGTTGATATTTTGTTTTTGTTATCGCTTCAAAAGGGTGTCCGCAAATATCCGTTTTACGTGTTTTTACCTCTACGAAGACAAGTATATTCCGGTCAAGTGCTATAATATCAATTTCACAAAATTTTGAAAACCGCTTATTTGTTTCAAGAATCTTATACCCTTGTTTCTCCAAATATTTTACAGCAATTTCTTCACCATTTTTTCCTATAGAAATATTGGTCATTTTTGTTAGAATCTCTCCGGACATTTGCTAAGAGATTTCAATTGATAACCAACACTTGCGACCTTTTCGTATATTGCTTTCGTATACGCTTTTAACAAATCTGAAGTTTTTGTGCTGTCATTATTTGCTAGCTTTTTTAGAATACTTTCATATTTCATATAATGTAATCTTGATTTTGCTTCATAATGTTCGCTTAGTGCCCAAGATTTGTTAAACTTATTGGAAGCATTTTTCGCTTTCTCCAAATATGTATTTTTTGCACCAAAAGTGCTTATGCTAATCGGCTGTACTTTCATAAAAACTTCCTTTATACACAATATTCCTACATGAAAAATTATATCATAAGAGTTTTTTTTTACAATCTTAAAATCAATGTCTAATTATTCATATCTTCAGACATCAAATCATTATTATTCATAACTTCTTTATCAATTGCTTCATAAAATTTGCTATCATCATTTTGTAGATTTGCATTAATTTGTCTGGCATATAATTTTAATTCTTTTTCTTGAGCTCTAACTTCTTTCTTGCAAAGATTATTCACTGCTTTAATCGCTCTTTTGTTATTACGCTTTTGCATACCTTTAGACATTCTTTGCGCTTTTTGTTCTTTAATGCCTTTTAATCTGACAGTATCATCCTTTGCTAAGTCAATAGGTTTGCCTTTCAGCCAAAACCAAAATATTGAATTATCGTAAGCACAAGAAACTCCTGCTTTAAACCTATTTTCCGGATATTTATAACGTTGAATAGCTCCTTTGGTGAAAAAGTATGCTATATCTACCGGAGCAAACACTATAAAACAAGAACCAACAATCCCTGCAGCTTGTGTAAGTATAATTTCAGTACTTAAGATTGCAGCTTCTTTTTTATTTAATGCTTCATATTTTCTAATCAAAAAATATATATTATTTTCAGAAATATCAATTGGTTTTTCTGCTTCTTCCGGAGTATAACTCTTAAGCTTACCAACTATTGCACCGCTTTTATGCCATCTGCGTTCCTGTTCTGCCTGCATAATTTCTACCTCTACCATAGAAAAGGCAGGAATTGTTATCTCTTCTGTCAAATTAAAATCTTCTGCTGTTTTAAAATATATTTCCTCAGGAACTTCTAACAAACTAAAATCCTGTTGAACATTAGCAACCGCATTGATTTTTTGAGAAGCCAATATAGGTGATGTTGTTAAAGCAAACAATATAACCAAACTTGTAAATTTTTTTATTAAATCTCTCATCATAAATTATAACGATATTACGTAAACTATACTTACTATAATACAAACTATTTGTATAATACTATAAAAATGAACTTTTTTGTATGTTACAATTTTTCCTATTATAAAAGGCATAAATCCAAATAGAACCATAGTAAACTTTACTTGAATACCTTTTAAAAATAGAGCCAACAAAAATGCCAAAATTACATATCCGAACATCAGTCCTGCCATTGATGAAACAAAATCAGATGCACGCATAGGAGACATTTTTTTTGTAACTCCAAGCTCTCTTATAAATAATAAAAACGTCAAAATTAACGCAACTCCTAAAAAGCTAAATTCCATTATTTTTAGATACATATAAGCTCCTCAGTTTTTTCGTTTATTTTAATATGATTATTTAAAAATTCTACTGCTTTGTTAAAAACAAATTCTTTTTCGTTATCATATAAAACCATATGATAACTGTCATAAAGAATGATATATTCTTTATCTTTTGAAGAGATTTTTTTATTAACAATTTCTGACGATCTTATACTGGTCAAATCATCTTCTTTTGAGTGAATTAAAAGAATTGGTGATACTACTTTTTGTAAATTTTTACGCACCACTGCCGAAAGCTCAAGCAGTTCTTTAAACCCTGTCATCGGAAAATCATTCATGCCCACATCACCTTTAGCAAGAAGCTTTTTGACTGCATTTCTGGTTTTAATATTTTTTACACCATGCGGCTCACATTCAGGATAGTTATAATAAAATCTCAAAATTGTAGCAAGCGCAACCGGCATAAAACACTTATACCAAGGTAATCTCCAACCGTCTAAATAAAGAGTGGTTGAAAGTGCAATAATTCCGGAAACTTCATTTTTATACTTTATTCCAACAGCAAGAGCTAATACGGCACCTAAGCACAATCCCGATACAAAAACCTCTTTATATTCAGATTTTAACTTCTCAAATCTTGAATATGCAAACTCAAGCCAATCTTCATATTTTACGGTATAAATTTCTTCAAACTTTTCACCATGCCCCGGAAGACATTCGGCAAAAACATCATAACCGTTATTATATAAAAATTGACCGTATTTTTTCAATTCAAAAGGGCTGCCCGTAAGCCCATGGAATAAGAGGACAGCACCTTTAGAATTATTATCATGTTTTAAAATGAAATCTAATGACATATTACACCGCAGCTATCGAGCTAAAAACCTCTACTTTGTTAATCTGCTCAACAACTGATCTAACAAATCAATTGACATTTCGATTTCTTCATCAGAAATGTAAAGTTGAGGAACAAGTGTAATAATATTCTTGTAGAAACCGCC
>CADCNZ010000145.1 GCA_902802935.1 uncultured bacterium
CCGGAAAGAAGGTTATTTGTTTCATACCCTGCAGCAGCAGAAACAACTTCACGTATTGCTTTTGTAAATGGCTGAGTTTCTATTTCCATGCAATCATTTTCTGCGATATTTTCTTCTACCGGAGGAAATTCGTTGGCCGCAATACCAATTATATCAAATTTAGATTTTTTACACGTAATTGTTGCTGTTGCACCATTGAGTTCCATTGTAATTAGTTCATCATTGAGTCTAGAAATGATTTCACCTAATTTTTTCGCAGGCAGAGTAAATTTGCCCTCTGTTTCAACGGTTGCATTAATTAGAGTTGTAATAGATAAATCAAAGTCTGTGGCACTTAGTTTTACTTGATTATCTCCGATAGTCTCAATTAAAACGTTTGCCAATACCGGTTGTAAGCCTTTAACAACAGTGGCACGTTCAACAATTCTTATCCCGTTTAAAAAATCATCTCTGTTTGCAACAAATTTCATATAAATACTCCTAAAAAAGTCATTATTACAAGGGTATTTTAATACAAAAGGGCATATTTTACAATATTGCTGTTGATTTTTTGCCGAAAATCATTAATAACATAAAAGATTTAAAAACACTAAACATTTTAATAAATTTTTATGTAACAATTTGTAACGATTACTGATAAAATACTAAAGTTTTACAAAAAAATGTCGATATATAAATTGTGAGCGATAAATAAATCAAAAGAGTTTAATTAGGAAAGGATTAACAGATGCGTATCGAAAATGAAATGTTGTCAAGATTTAACAATTTAGAAAAATCAGAGATAAATATGAATGCAACATTGTCACAAGAATTGGACTTCTTCTTTGACAACGTGATGAACACCGTCGTCGATTATTTCAAAGAAGAAGTCACTGTTTAATTTTCTCTCGTATGAGGGCGCAGGCTGGGAAGTATTATTTACCCCAAAAGTAAAGACAAGGTAAAAATGTAAAATAGGACAATTTATCCCCTTTACCCCTTTACCCCTTTACCCCCCAAGAACCCTCAAAAATATACATTTTCTCCAAATATAGGGCAAAGCGAAAGCAGAAGCCCTTTTTTATTGGAACAACAAACTCCAGAACAGCTTATCCTTGAATTGAATTTTATAGTATAATATTTTGAAAAAGGAGTATTATTACATATGACTATAAAATCTTGGACTGATTATTTTTTGGATATGGCAAAAACTTGTTCTTCTCGCTCAAATTGTTTAAGGGCACAAGTCGGAGCTGTGATTGTAGGTCAAGATAAAAAGATTAAAGCAACCGGATATAACGGAACTCCTTCCGGAGTTGAGTCCTGTTATGAGCGTGGTGAATGCTATCGCATAAAAAACAATATACCTTCAGGCACATGCTATGAAACGTGCCGTTCAATTCACGCAGAGCAAAATGCAATAATTCAAGCAGGGCAAGATAGAAGTATGGGGGCTTCAATGTATATTTATGGTCACAATTTTATTTGTATACTCTGCAAAAGATTTATTGTGCAAGCAGGAATTACTGATGTCTATCTTAAAAAAGACGACAATTCTCCTATTGTTCACGTCTCCGTAGCTGATATCAAACGTGAACTTGAAGAGCAGAGGGATACTGCAGAAGTTAATGTATAATATTTTTTAATTCTCCCATGCTGCCAATCATATAAAATGAGCCGCAGACAATATTTAATTTATCTGGCGTAAACACAGAAAAATCAGTATATTTTTTTGCGTCATACGGACAACTTGATGCCAGTTCGATGTAACTGCATGCTTTGGGGTAATTAAATTCATTAAAATATATTTCATCACCTTGTCTAAAAAGAATTTTTATCATTTTTTTGTAATCTTTTGTTTTTAAGCAACCGAAAACAAATCTTCTTTTTTGATTTGGAAAGTATTTATCAAGGTTTTCTGCAAGTGCCGCGATTCCGTTAGGATTATGAGATGCGTCTATGATAAGGTTTTTTGAGTTTATATATTCAAATCTGCATGGATTTTTGACTTTTTGTAAACCCGATATAATGATGCTTTGAGATATCTTAGGATATATATACTGTAACGCAGTCAAAACAAGTGCCAAGTTTTCTATTTGATGCTCACCCTTTAGTGCAAGTGCATTAGTATAATTCTGCTGTACAAAAGGAGAAACCAGTATAAACATCGAATCTTCTTTTTCAGCTTTATCTCTGATAACTTCATATCCCATACTAGTTATAACAGGACATCCGTGTTTTATAATTCCAGCTTTCTCTTTGGCAATCTTTTCTTTTGTATTTCCAAGTATATCTGTATGATCAAGATCTATGTGCGTAATTATAGAACATAAATTATTTTTAATAACATTTGTAGCATCAAGCCTGCCTCCAAGCCCTGTTTCAAGAATTACTACGTCTGTTTTTTGTTCAAAAAAATGTAAAAATGCGATAATCGTAAGTATTTCAAATTCAGTAAGATGTATTTGTGTCTCTGCAATTTTTTGTACGTAATAGGCAAATTTGTCTTGCGGGATTTCATACCCGTTAACTTTTATTCTCTCTGTATATTCCCAAATATGAGGACTTGTATATAAACCAACTTTATATCCTGCTTCAATTAAAATTGAATTTAGCATGGCACAAACAGAGCCTTTGCCGTTTGTACCGGCAACATGTATATATCTCAACTTATCTTGCGGATTTCCAAGCCTGCTAAGAGCTTCGGATATTCTTTCAAGTCCCAAATTAATATGAAAGTTTTCTTTAGAAGTTATAAACTCTATTGATTCTTTATAATTCATATAAGAATTTTACAATAAAATTAATATTTTATAAAAACAAAAACGGGTGGTTTGTAACCACCCGTTTTTGTTTTGTATATTTTTACTATTCTCCTATCGATATATAGCAATCTTTTCTTTTATTAACATAAGTTGTGTGTAACAATTCATGTGCCTTATGAGAATTTGGTTTTTCAAGATGTTTTGCATACAATTCTTTGATTTCAGGGTTTTCGTGAGATTTTCTCCACTCGCCTTGAGCATCATCTGTATACAAGCCTTGAGCTCTCATTTCCTTGATATTAGAATCGTTACAGCTTTGAGGCTGACCGCCGCCGTTGATACAACCGCCAGGGCATGCCATAACTTCAAGTAACTGATAATCTGCTTTACCTTCCTTGATTTCTCTCATGCATTTTTCAGCTTCTCTCAAAGTATTAACGATTTTAACCTTGATATGAGTTCCTTTAAGGTCAAGCTCAACAGTTTTAACTCTCTTAGTACCTCTCATATCATTAATTACAACATCTTTTAGAGTTTCGCCTGTAACAACTTCATAAGCTGTTCTTGCAGCAGCTTCGGCAACACCGCCTGAAACACCGAAGATTGTACCTGCACCTGAATATTTGCCGAACGG
>CADCNZ010000146.1 GCA_902802935.1 uncultured bacterium
CATTATACCGTCATCTGCCGCAACAACCAGAATTGCGATATCTGTTGCTTTTGCACCACGAGCTCTCATCTCTGTAAATGCTTCGTGCCCCGGGGTGTCAACAAAGACTATTTTCTTTTCGTGTTTGTTATCAAGATAAACCGTATATGCACCGATAGACTGGGTTATGCCACCGACTTCGGTTGCAACAATTTTATGCTTTGATGCTCTGATGCTGTCGAGCAGAGTAGTTTTACCGTGGTCAACGTGTCCCATAATACTAACGACAGGAGCACGTTTTTTGAGCAGTTTTTTATCAACTTCTGTAAGTGCTTTTTGCTTTTGCTCTTTTTCCATTTCCTCTTCTATAAATGCATCAAAGTCCTCTTCTAATACTTCAAGTTCGTACTCTGCACATACTTTTTTAATTGTTTCGACGTCAATTAATTGGTTAACTGTGGCCATTATACCTTGAAACATAAGGAATTTTACTATTTCCGCAGGTGTTTTTTGAATTTTATCCGCAAGCTCTTGTATTGTCATAGCATCATTTACAACAAGGGATTTTACTTCTTCTACAGCTTCTTCCTTATGAGATTTTTTCTTGTGCTTTTGAGCAGCTGCTTTTTCAAGAGATATCATCTCTTGATCTTCTTTTTTGGAATTATAATCTTTATCCTTTTTCTTAGAATCTTTACGTCTTGAAGAAGGATTTCCTTTTCCTTCATATATTTCTTGAGGAATAATTCTGCGTTCCACAAGTTTTTTGTCACCACTTTTATTTAATGGTTTTTTCCCATCTTCTCTTTCTCCTGATTTAAAATCACCTCTGCGGTTTTCTTTGTTTCCCTCAAAAGAATTTATATTTTTAGGAGGAGCTTTTCTGACAATCTCAATTCTTGATTTATTTTGGGGGTACTCAATTTTTGTTCTTTCTATTCTGACTTGTGGTTTTTCCGCCTTTTTAATTACCGGTTCTTCTTGCTTTTCGGGAACAGGTTCAACTGTTTCTATCTTTTCGACAATAGGCTTGTTTTGCACGCGCTCAACTCTTTCAATTCTTGATACTGATTTTGTAGAGTCTTTTTCTGTTTTTTCGTGCTTTTCTGCTGTTTCTTCCGGAGAGGTCTTTGATTTTTTGACTATAAATGCTTTTGGCTTTGTTAAATTCTTTTGTGGAAGAACTCCTAAGTGTTCTTTTAGTTTACGAATTTGTGCAGGAGTAACAGAATTTGAATGAGATTTCACAATAATATCAATCTCAGCAAACTTTTCTATAATCTCTTTACTTGTTTTTCCAAGTTCTTTTGCCAATTCACTAACTCTTAAACTGTCCATCCAATAGTCCTTTCAAATCCTCGCGAGATATATTTGTTTTAAGGGGCTTGTTAATACCCTTTTTTAATGCCATTTTTATACAACTCTCATTATAACAAAGATATACAGATCTGCCAAATATCTTTGAATTTGGCTGTATAACAATGTTTCCACTATCATGTTCTTTTGTTATTTTTATCAAATTTTCTATTGGTTTTAATTCACCGCAAGAAATACATTTTCTTTTGTGTTCCAATTCTTTAAGTGAATAAGTGATTAAGTGACTGAGTGATTAAGTGATTTTAACATAATCCTTTGCATTTGCGCTTATTCGTTCCTTTCTTTTTTGTTCTGCAAAACATTTGTCATTAGTTTATATATGCTAAAAATTTTTCAAACCCGTTTTTGTTTATAACAGTTTCTGTCATATTCTTTTTTGCTTCATTATATAAATTTGTAATATTTATGAATTTACTTCTTTTTCCGGCTTCTTTTGCTCTTAAACGATTATAGGTATTATATTGACTTACATAGTTTTTACCATCTTTTTGCTCAAGTACAGAAGCTCGTATTATTTCTCCACGTTCATATGATAAAAACAATGTGTCATTAATTCCATTTCCCTCTAATGCTTTTATATGCTGTAGAATTTTTTTGCTCGCACCGGATAAGCTCATCTGTCTTGCTGTAAAAGGATCTATTTTAACTTTTGTTCCGAATGTTGTCTGATTAGATTGTACTTTTTGAATTTGCATTTATTCATATCCCTTTCTTTTGTTGGTGTAGAAATCTCAACTGATTTTGTATTTGTTGAGGGCGACTAAAAAGTATTTTTTATCTAACCCTCTACCCTCTCCTCTAGTGGAGAGAAAGTTTATCCGTATGGTGCAATTATTTACCCCCAAACACATTTACCCCACTTCCGCAAGTTTTTCCAGTTTTAATTTTTGGTCATACTCAATAAGAAGATGAATAAGCTCTTCCAAATCTCCGTCAATAACTGTCCATACGTTCAAATTGTGGTTAATTCTGTGGTCGGTTAAACGTCCTTGAGGGAAATTGTATGTTCTAATTCTTTCAGACCTGTCACCTGTTCCAACCTGTGAACGGCGAAGGTCGGTAATTTCTTGCATTTGTTTTTGAACTTCCATATCATACAATTTTGAACGCAAAATTTGCATTGCGCGCTCTTTGTTTTGAAGTTGTGAACGTTCTTCAGTACAGAAAATCATAATACCCGTAGGTTTGTGAAATAGCCTTGCTGCAGTTTCAACTTTGTTAACGTTTTGACCGCCTGCGCCACCACTTCGTGCGGTTGACATTTCAATATCTTCAGGACGAATTTCAATTTCAACATCATCAACTTCAGGCATAACGGCAACTGTTGCAGTTGAAGTATGCACTCTTCCTTGAGATTCGGTTTCCGGAACTCTTTGTACACGGTGAACACCTGATTCATATTTAAGTTGAGAATAAACAGCATCACCTTTTATGGAAATAATAATTTCAGAGTATCCGCCCGCTTCACATTCTGTTTTAGAAAGAATTTGAGTTTGCCAGCCTTGTTTATCGGCAAATTTCAAATACATTCTTGCTAAATCTCCGGCAAAAATATTTGCTTCATCTCCACCTGCGCCGCCTCTGATTTCAAGCATAATATCCTTATCATCCATCGGGTCTCTCGGAAGAAGTAAAACTTTCATTTTTTCTTCGTATTCTGGAAGTTTTGCCTCATTTTCTTCCATTTCCGCTTTTAGGAAAGCCTTCATTTCTTCATCTTTCTCTTCGTGAATCATTTGTTTCGCTTCTTCTATTGCGTCAGTAGCTTTTTTCCAAGCATAATAAAGTTCAACTGTTGATTCCATAGACTTACGTTGTTTAGATAAGTCTCTGAATTTGTTATAATCAGCTATTACATTCGGATCTGATAATGTTTCACCTAATTCGTTATATTTTTTTTCAATTTGAACAATTTTGTCTAACATGTCTTTCATAATTAATTACCTCTTTAAACATAGTGTACCAAAAACAGAATATTAATGCATCAAAATACATATTTTGATGCATTAATATTCTGTTTTATTAACTTCATTTCTCTCTGTCTTTTTGTTTGCGAGGCAAAAAGACAGAGAGAAACGAAGCAAAGAGA
>CADCNZ010000147.1 GCA_902802935.1 uncultured bacterium
ATTATTTCAGGTCTGTTATCCCTCAAAAACACATAATTTACTGCAATTGGGAACAATGCAACTTTGCCGAATTTTTTTGCAGCTTTCTCAGCTATATATGTTAATCCGGATTGAAATTCTATAGGTCTATAGTTCGGTGGTTTGATTATACCTTGAGGGAATAAATAAAGAATAGCGTCTGTGTTGCCAACTTCATTAACCGAATATTTTATTGCCTCCATAGAAGCTTGCGCGGATTTTTTATTAACATTAAAAGCACCTGCATGCTGCAAAATAGGAAATCTGTTTAGCTCTTCAACCATAAGACGAATTTCTTTGTTGAAGATTCTGTTACAAATAGTATAACCGACTATTCCATCCCACCAGTTTGAGTGCGGAGCAAAGAATATTACAGGTGTCGTTGAATCTTTTTTATAAAAATTTTCAGCACCTTTAAATCTGAATGCATAAAAACGACTTTCCAGCATTCTGTAAAAAAAGAAATTTGCAACCCGCAACCAAAAGGGCGAAGTAGCCGCCGGACGGAATTTCTCATCTATATTCCTTAATTTTGTCGGCGGAACTTCCGAATATAAATCTTCTAGATTAATCATATATCTCCATAATACACACTTTGTCACAATTTGTGAACAATTTTTAAAAGGAATGTAAACAAAATTTACATTCCTTTTAAAAATAAAAATTATTAATAAGTAATCTTGAATCCTTGTTCAAAAACACGAGCACCACATGTAAGGCCATTTGATTTATTTGTTTTGATTGCTTCATCCGTGCATGCATATACTCCGGATGCAGTGTCCCAACGGACGTTGTTAGCAATTCCTAAGCCATATAATACAAGATTTCCATCATCAGTTATTCTATATATGTAAAAAATATCCTTTCCGAGAGTGTTTGGTCCTTTTTCTCCGTTAACATCTATATACATACGAGTAGGACCAAACGTACCATATTTTTGTGCATTTGACCCTGCTGAATATCTTCCAAATCGAATATACATAATTGAGCCATTTTCCAAATAAAATTTCAATGAGTCACTAATTTCACTAGTATATTTGCCACCACTGTACTTTCGTATCGGATGGTCTTCAGGTACTCCGATATCCATTTTTTGTATAGAGAAATATTTTGACATTTCTTTTAGTATAGCTTCATTTGTAGCTTCATTTTCATTTTCTTCTTCTTCGCCATCTCCCCCTCCTGAGCTTGAACCGGAACTGGAATTCGGTTTATATAATAGAGTCATAGGCACAATATCTGCCAACTCCGTATCTCCTAATGAATCTACTCCTTGATCAGCAAGCATTCTATGAAAACCTTGTTGAATATTATAGTAATTAACTTTTAATCCTTGCGCCCAACTGGTTTTATCGATATCCGCTTTTAGTGCCGGAATGGTTAATACCGCAACGACTCCCAATATGGTAATAGTTATTAAAACTTCCGCTAAAGTAAATCCTTTTTTAAACAATTTTTTCTCCTCTCATCTTACTTATAAATAGATTATAACATTTTTTTATTACAATTCAACACGGTATTGCAACGCTTGTGTAACATCCTCAAATCTTATATTGTCAGCTCCATCTATATCAGCTATAGTTCTTGCTAATTTTAAAATTCTATCAAATTTTCTGCCCGATAGTTGATATTTTTGAGCTGCGGTTTTTAGGAATTCTGAGGTTTTTTCATCAAGTTGACAATATTTTTTTATCAGCTTGCTGCTAAGCTCTGAATTGGTATAAATACCTTCTTTTGCATATCTTAATGCTTGGATTTTGCGAGCTTTTACAACTCGTTTTCTTATTTCACTTGAAGGTTCTGAATCTGATTTCATATTTATAAGTTCATCTGTTGTAAGTCTTGGAACATTAACAACCAAATCTATTCTATCCAAGAGCGGACCTGATAATTTTGAACGGTAACGTTGAATCTGAAATTCTGAGCAAGAGCATTCTTTTTCTCTGTCACCTAAAAAACCGCATGGACACGGATTCATCGCCCCAACTAACATAAATTTAGCAGGATATTTTATGGAATTTTTGGCTCTTGAGATAACAACTTCTCCGTCTTCCAAAGGCTGCCTAAGAACTTCCAGAACTTGGCGCGGAAATTCTACCATTTCGTCAAGAAAAAGCACACCTCTGTGGGCAAGAGTTATTTCTCCTGGTTTTGGATTCGAGCCTCCTCCTATAATTCCGTTTTGTGATGCAGTATGGTGAACAGCCCTATATGGACGTTTTGTCATAAGAGGTTTGTCTGAACGCAGCATACCGCTAATACTATAAATTTTTGTCAGTTCAAGAGCTTCTTGAAGTTCAAGCGGAGGTAATATTGAAGCAAGGCACTTTGCCATTAATGTTTTACCGGAACCGGGAGAACCTGACATCAATATATTGTGACCTCCGGCAGCTGCAATTTCTAATGCTTTTTTTGCTTTCTGCTGACCTTTTACATCTTTAAAATCATATGTAAAATCAGTATTAGCATTGTCTTCGAGGTATTTGTTTATATCAATAACTGTTTTTTGCAAAGGTGTGTCTGTAAAATGGTTAACAATATCTGCCAAATACTTTGCTCCGTATACATTTATTCCTTCTACAAGAGCTGCTTCTTTAGCATTTTCCTCCGGCACAAAAACAGATGTGATTCCGCTGTTTTTTAATCCGCTTACAAGAGGTAATATTCCGTTGACTTTTCTAAGAGTGCCGTCAAGAGAAAGCTCTCCCAAGTAACCGATGTGAATATCGTCTTTTATATCAATACCTTGTTCTTTCAGTATACCAATGGCGATAGGTAAATCAAAGTTTGTACCTTCTTTTCTGATATCTGCAGGGGCAAGATTTACTATTACTTTTCCTGTTGGGAAAGAAAATCCTGAATTTTTTATAGCAGAATGAACTCTCTCTTTAGCTTCTGAAACAGCGCTGTCAGGTAGTCCGACAATACAAACTGAAGGAAGAGAATTAGTAACATCTACTTCCACTTCAATTTTGCAGGAATTGATTCCAACCGCTGCAGCCGTTATTGCTTTTGTAACCATAAATGAATCTTATCATAAATTGACGTTAAAGAGAAGTGTGATTGGTTTTATATGTTAAAAAGATTCTAAATACTTAACTTTACATTGCTTTATAATTCATTGAATTGATAAATTATTTAAGCTATCCTAATCATGATGTTAGATTATTTGGGAATATAAGATGATAATGGAAAAAGGTTTTGTTGAAAATGGATTCATTATTGATTTAAGTACTGCTCAAAATACAACTCAGTTGGTGTTTGAATTAAGTTCAATAATGGAGCATCCTGATGTAAAAGGAAAACAAATTTGTTTAAAACTGGGAAATCTCGATTTGAAGCAGTCTCAATTGTTGAGTATCAAGGCATTGATTGAATCAATGAATGCATCGATTGCATTTATAGATACTGAATCAGAACAAACAGAAGCTTCAGCAGTAAGCTTAGGAATTATAGTTTCAAAAGTTTCTGAAAATGAAAATGCTCAAATTATTCAACCTCAAAAATTTTCTGATGCTGATGAAGAAAAGGTTATAGTTAAGGAAGAAGAAACTAAAACTGTTGAAGTGTCAGCAGATATGGATATGCCATCCGGTCCTGTTGAAACAGCAGAAGGAGTTGAAGACATATACGATGAAATGTCAACTGAAGAATTATCAGAAGTTATACCGTCAGAAAGTTTTGATAGAACTGATTTTGGTGCTTTTGCCGCAAATGAAGGGCTTCTCCCTAATGAAGAAACAAGTAAATATATCTTACTTGATACAGGAAATGTTTTACCTGAAGGGATTGAAGAAAATTCAGATAGTACCGGTTCAATGCCGACATTATATTTAAATCAGACACTCCGTTCAGGTCAAACTGTTAGTTACGAAGGCAATGTCCTAATTGTAGGTGATGCACATCCTGGAAGTGAAATTGTTGCAGGTGGTGATATTACCGTATGGGGGATCCTTGGCGGCATTGCTCACGCTGGCTCAAATGGTAATGTGTCAGCAAAAGTTCGTGCATTAAAGTTAAATGCAATACAGTTAAGGATAGCAGGCTTATATGCAAGACGTAATGACACGTTAAATGTACCTTATGTACAAAAATCAAATGAGTTTACTCCAGAAGAAGCTCTGATTGAAAATGGTAAAATAGTAATTTATAAAAAGTTAAGGAGAGATTAATGACTGGTCGTGTAATAGTAATTACTTCCGGAAAAGGCGGAGTAGGGAAAACAACAACTAGTGCGAATATAGGCACTGCACTTGCTAAAGCCGGATACAAAGTTGTCCTAATAGATACAGACTTAGGCTTAAGAAATCTTGATTTGCTCTTAGGACTTGAAAATAGAATTGTATACACTATAGTAGATGTTATAGAAGAACGCTGTAAATTAAAACAAGCATTGGTTAAGGATAAAAAGAATCCGAATTTATCTTTGTTAGCAGCAGCTCAAACCAGAGATAAAACCGCCGTAAATGCGGAACAATTAAAAGAAATTTGTAATACGCTTAAAGAAAAGAATGATTTTGTGCTTGTGGATTGTCCTGCAGGTATAGAACAAGGATTCCAAAATGCTGTTGCAGGGGCGTCTGAAGCGATTGTTGTGACAACACCTGAAATGTCTGCGATACGTGACGCCGACAGAATAATAGGGCTTTTGGCAACAAAAGAAGAAATAACCAGTACAAAACTTTTATTAAACAGAGTTCGTCCAAATTTAATAAAATCAAATGAAATGATGAGTGTTGATGATGTTGTCGGTATTCTTGAAATTCCTTTAGTCGGTATCATACCTGAAGATACAGGTATAATAACTTCAACAAATAAAGGTGAGCCGATTGTAAATGATGAAGATGCACTTGCAGGTAAAGCATATAGGAATGTTGCTCAACGAATATTGGGTGAAGAAGTACCTTTCTTAGATTTAGATGAGCCAAAAGGAATTGTTGCTAAAATTAAAAATGCTTTTGCTAAGCTGAAAGCGAAGGTGTAGAATGGGACTTTTCTCAGATATATATAACACAGTTGCCAAATTTTTTCGCCCTCAAGAAGAACAAGGAGATGCATCAAAGTCTGTAGCAACAAACAGATTAAAATTAGTTTTAATGCAAGATCGTACAAATCTTACTCCAAGAATATTGGAACAGATGAGAAGTGAACTTATCGACTTGCTTTCAAGGTATGTAGAGCTTGACAAAGAACTTTTGGAATTAAATTTTGAACAAGAAGGTGACCAAGTTGCATTAATGCTTTCTATACCGGTTATCAGAGCAAAAGATGAAGAAGAAATAGAAGCTGCAATACAGGCACATAAAGAATCTCTTGAAAATGATGAAGAATCTGAAAGTGAAGAATTTGAAGAAGAATCTGAAACAGAAGAAGAAACAGATGAAACAGAAAGTTCAGAGATAGCAGAAGAAAAAACAGAAGAGGAAATTGAGGCAGAAAAAACTGATGCTATTGCAAAAGAACTTCAGGATGTTCCAAAAATTATAAAGAAAAAGAAAGTCTCTAAACCGGAAGAAATGGGTAACAATCCATTTAAGTCGGATGAAACTGAAAATATAGAAGATGTAATAGAAAGTTCTTCTGAAAACAAATAACAAAATAAAAAAGCGGCATAAATGCCGCTTTTTTATTTAAAATGATGCATATGAGCCTATAAATCTTGCTCCCTTACATAAAGAAGTTAGATCAGACATTAAGTCTTTATAAATTTCATCATCTTTATGTCCGTCAAAATCTATAAATACGGCTTGTTCATCCATATTATTATTAACCATTTTAGAGTTAATTTGGGTAATATTAATATGATATTTAACAAATACTTGTACAATGTCTAATAAAGCACCTTGTCTGTCTTGCAAAAATAAAACTATACTTGTTTTATCATGTCCTGTTGGTTTAGTATCTCCATCCCCTATAACAATAAATCTTCTGTTATTAAGCTTAAAGTCTTCAATATGTTCTCTCAGTATATTTAGATTATACAATTCTGCAGTTTTGGTAGTACCGATTATAGAATACGTCAAGTTGTAGTTATTAAGCATGCGCGCTGATTCATCCATATTTTCTGCAATAACTACGTTTAGTTGTCTCGGCATTTCTTCTTTTATAAATGTTTTACACTTTGCAAGAGCATTAGGATTTGATATTAAACCTGTTATACTGTAGAATTCAGTAGTCTTGGAAAGTATGCAGTCATTTACTGGAATGATGGTCTCTGCCAAAATTTTAACGTTTAAATTTTTTGTAGCTATTAAATTGTCAATGGTTTCCCTTATTATACCTTTGTATGTTGTTTCTACAGGCAAGACTGCTATAGCATTAGAATTTTCGTCTACATAATCTATGCATTCTTTTATTCCGTTTAGGGATCTTTGATATAAAAATAAATCGTATGCTTTAAACAACTTATCCTTTGCAATCTCTGAATAAGTTCCCCCCATTCCAAGGCAGATTACTTCATTAAAATCTTCAAACATATAAACTCCATATTTTTGTATATTATATATCAAAAATACGGAGTTTTAAATTATTTATCTGGCATATAAATTAAGAGATTTAAAAACGGAGGTGACTCAAATCACCACTATTCTGTTATTATCTGCCAATTTCTACAGCTTTTGCAGCCATTGACCTTGAAATATTAACAAGAGCAAGGTTTGCTTCATATGCTCTTTGCGCCATTATAGCATCTGCCATGTCAACCATAGCGTTAACGTTAGATGCTCTTATATATCCGTTTGCATCAGCATCAGGGTGCCCCGGAGCATAAATTCTTTCTCCTACAGTCGGGTCCTCAACGCATCCGTTAAATACCACTCCGCCTTGCAAGTAAGGTAATGTTCCGCAACCAAAAACATCCTCTTTCATTGCATTCATAACCCCGTGAAAGGAAATATCTTCAGAAGCATTCAAAACAGGAATACGTCTTACATAATTAGGCGTATCAACGTTAGCAATGTTCTTAGCGTGAATGTCTAATCTAAGACCATGTGCTTTAAGTGCATTTGCTCCAATATTTATTGATTCCATTATGCTCATACATGCCTGCCTTTCATTTGGTACTTATTGCTGTTTGCTAACCCCTATTTACCTACATTGACAACTGTTTTCATTTGAGTAATTATGTTTGACATTCTTCTTGTTGCCATTGTGTATAGAAGAGAATTCTTTTGCATTTCGGAAAGTTCTTGAGCAATATCTATTTCTTCTTTCTCTCTTTCTTCAAGAATTCCTGAGGGTCCGAGTTTAGTAGATAATTTTGTTTCAAGAGGACTATTCATGGTTCCTAAATATTGCGAAAAATCAATATCTCTTCTAACATAACCTGGAGTATCAACGTTTGCGACATTGGTACCTAAAGCTCTCTGGCGTTGAGAGATTAAATCCATCATTAAATTAGTTTTTCCTAAAGAATCTAAACTTGTAAATGACATTTTATTCTATCCTTATTGGTTTAAGTTAATTGCTTTATTATACATATCATCTGCAACTTTCATAAGGTTAACACTTGCAATCATAGAAGTATTTAATCTCATTAGGTTGTTGAGTTCATCATATACATTGACATTTGAAATTTCAGTTGCATACTGCCTGATATTTTCTTCCTTTGAGAGTTTAGGAATGCCGGATTCATCATTGAATACAACTTTATTATTATGTCCTTGCTCAAGAGCTTCCGGATTATCAAATTGTACAATTGGGATTGTGCCTATTTTTTCAGGTAATGAACCTGCTTTATCGTAATTCATAACATCACCATTAGGACGAATTTCAATCTTGTATGAGTTTGCAGGGATTTTAATTCCATCACCAATCATCCAGTCGTCAAGTGTTACCAAGTATCCGCCTTTACCAACTTTCATTGCACCGTCTCTGGTGTATTGAACTTCGCCATCTTCAGAAACTACCGGAATATAACCTTCACCAGAAATAGCTATATCTAAAGGATTTTCAGTAACTCTTATTGAACCTTGGGCAGTTTTTTTTCTGATTGCACCGTCAACATATCCGTCTTCACGAAGTAGTTGCTCAAATCCGGACGCTTTGTATGCAGCTGTATTATAATTAGCAAGGTTGTTTGATATGTAACCCAGCCTGTCAAACTGTATTGTTGCGTTGTTTATACTTTTTCGAATCACTGCTTGCATATTGTACATAATTTACAATCTCCTATGATACTGTACCCAGCTGTTGTATTACTTTTTGAAGATTTTGACTTTCCATTAAAAATATTTGTCTGTTAGCTTCAAAATTTCTAACTACCGGTTTTACTGATAAAAACTCGGTATGCAAATTAACGTTAGAGTATTCATTGTAACCTTGTTTTATGTCAGGATTTAAAACAGCCATGCCGTTGGCATCAACAATGCCAAGGAAACCGGCATCAGAAAGAGTATTTGTTTTTTTGTCATATACTCTAACTTTTCCTTTTGCATCTACTTTTATATTTTCTATGCTATCAGGTAATACCGGCAATTTAATAGGCATACCGGCATCAGAAAGAACAGGAAAATCTTCTAAAGTGATAAGATTTCCAAATTTGTCAAGTTTAAATCTTCCGTCGCGGGTTAATTTAACACCATTAGGAGTTTGGACTTGAAAATAGCCTTTGTTCGCGATAGCAATGTCGAGAGGATTATCCGAAACCATAATACGCCCGACTTGATCATCCACAGTGTTTGACAAACCGTGAATACCAATATATTCAGTCATAGTAGAAACAATAGGTTCTTTTCTTTGGTATCCAACCTTATCAAAGCCTTCTACATTCTCGTTAATCATTCCAAGAATTTCGCTTTGTACATGCATCGCTCTTATCGATGCTCTCATACCGTGTTCACAAAATCTTACGCCGCCATTGATTTGCATAGTTTGTACCTCATTTACATGTTTTATCGGATAATTAATATACCTGCTTTAGTAAATATGCATAAAATCATCCGTTTAATGTAATTTAACATGTTTATAATTACAATTTTCTGAAAGTCAACAAATATGCGAATAAATTTTTAATGTTATATTAGCCGAACTGTTGACAATGAATCTTGTTTCCTATATCATAGATTCTGTTGCCGGTATAGCTCAACGGTAGAGCAACGGTTTTGTAAACCGTAGGTTGTAGGTTCGATTCCTATTACC
>CADCNZ010000148.1 GCA_902802935.1 uncultured bacterium
TAAGAAAGTTGTTGAATATGCTCATGAAAGAGGAGTTTCAGTAGAAGCAGAATTAGGTAAATTGGCAGGCGTTGAAGATGACGTTAATGTTTCTGATAAAGATGCTAAATACACGAACGTTAGAGAGGCGGTTGAATTTGTAAAACAAACAGGCTGTGATTCATTAGCAATTGCTATCGGAACTTCTCATGGCGCATACAAATTTAAAGGTGAGGCTAAATTAGACTTTGAAAGATTAAAAGAAATCAAAGATGCTTTAAGAGAAGCTGGTTTTGGTGATTACCCAATCGTTCTTCACGGTTCTTCATCAGTTCCTGCAGAATTTGTTGCTAAATGTAATAAATACGGCGGCAACTTACCTGATGCACAAGGTGTTCCTGAAGATATGCTTAATTATGCTTCTAAGCACGGTGTTGCAAAGATTAATATTGATACAGACTTACGTCTTGCAATGACTTCTACTATCAGAGAATTCTTTATTGAACATCCTGAAAAATTTGACCCGAGAGAATATATGGGACCTGGTAGAACTGCCGTTAAAGAAATGGTTATGCACAAAATGCGTGACGTATTAGGAACAGCAGGTCACGCAGACGACTAGAAATAAGTTTTGAGTAAAAGCTTAAAAATAAAATAGGATTGGTTTTTACCAATCCTATTTTTATATTAAATATTTTGTCTTTATACCCAATATATATTAGCATTTTTTGATTTAATAAATCGTGTTATAATTTCTTTATGAAGAAAAAAATACTAATTATTGGCAACAGTGCAAATGCATACGCTCTTGCAAAAAATTTATCAAAAAATAACGAAATTTACATAACACCTGCAAGTGATACATTAAAAGAGTTTGCAACATACGTTGATATACGCGAAGATAATGTAAATGAACTTTTAGATTATGTTTTGGAAAATGATATTGATATGACAATACCGGTATCACAAGCGGCTATCGAAGCAAATATAGTGTCTAAATTTACGGAACACAAACAACATATTTTTGGCCCGATAGCTGAAGCCGGAAATTTTGCTTTCAATAAAGCAAATGCAAAAAAATTGTTATATAAACTTCACATACCAACACCAAAATTTGGAATTTTTGAAAAAACAAATATGGCTATTGATTATTTAAAAAATCAAAAAATTCCGTTTATATTAAAAACAAATGATAAAAATAGTGCTATAGTCTTAACATCAACACAACAAGCAAAAAAAATAATTGAATCTAACACAACAATATTGGGAAATTCTAAAGTTGTTATAGAAGATTACATTTATGGAACACCTTTTTCTTTTTATTCATTAACCGATGGTTATAAAGCTTTGCCAATAGGAAGTGCAATAACATACAAGCATTCTCTTGATGGAAATGGCGGTCAGCTGACATCAGGAATGGGCTCTTTATGTCCTAATTATAAATTATCTATAGAAAACGAATATTTCTTGATGGATAATGTAATATATCCGACTATTGAATATCTTGAATCAAATGGAACACCTTATTTAGGAGTTTTGGGTGTAAACGGTATTATAACAGATGAAGGCAAACTTTTTATACTAGGCTGGCAGTCTTTTTTCCAAGATTGCGATGCTGCCGGATTATTACAAAACATAGATGAAGACTTATACTCTTTATTTGAATCTTGTATCATAGGTTCTTTTAGTGATGAAATCGACAATATAAAACTAAAAGAACAATATGCTGTTTCTATTGTTTTAAGAAGTTCTGACTCTGAAACATCTGTAATAACCGGCATAGATTGTCTTGATGAAGACACTATAATATCATATTACCCCTCTGTTACAAAAAACAGATATCTTGAATACGAAGCTCACAAAGATTCCGTACTTTCCATTACAACTACAGCATCGTCAATTACGCGGGCATCACAAAAAGCATACTCAGAAGTCCAAGATATTGATTTCAGAGGAATATACTACCGAAAAGATATTTGCAACCCTCTCTCCTTGCTTAACATTTCTTAATATAATTTTATAAAAAAAGCAATTTTATATTTTACAAATACTTTATATATATACAAGAGATAAAAAGTATAAAAGTATAAAAAGGAGTATTATTATGGCACGAGTATTAATTTCTATGCCCGAAGGATTTTTGGACAAAATTGACGAAGTAGCAGAAAACGAAAGTCGTTCTAGATCTGAACTTATTAGAGAAGCTTTAAGAAGTTATATTACACGCTCTAAAGCAAGACAAAACACACTGGCAGATAAAAATGCTAGAATCTTAGAAGCATTGCTGGATTAGCATTCGGCTGCCGGATAGTTATATAATGTTTTGGCATTATATGGCTGAAATGGGGAGATTTAAATATAAACATCCAAGCAGATGGAGGTCTGCTAATACGCGAGGAGAAAACGAGAGAAGCACGGGAAAAAGAGACAGAGAAAATTAAAAAGAAAAACAACCATGGGAATTCTGCGCAAAAAAAGAATTCCTTTTTTTTATTTTTTGACAAATTATTTAACACTCAACATCGGTCTTCCAAAAGCTGCATGCACTACTGTTAATTCACCATTTGCTAATAATTCATCTATTAAAAGATTAATATCTTTTTTCTTTCGTCCTTTTAGTGCACTAAAATATTTTGAATTTGCTGCATTTGAGTGAAAATCACTATTATATATACTTTTACTGCCAAACAAAATATTGCATATACCGCTTTTGCCATAAAGACAATTAAAATCAGCAACACATTCTTTTATCAATTTTTTTGCTTCTAAATCAGATATTTGCGGAATATCGTCATCATCGAGAGAAAACAACTGTATATTTAGCGGCTTAACATCTCCTGCGTCTTCAAGTTTTTCATAAAAATTTGCAACTTTCTCATCAACCAGAACTTTATCGGGAGAAAAGGACTTGAGAAACAACCCTTCTAATGTTTTCACCCTGCTTATTGCAACATATGCCTGTCCTTTCTCAAATATACGTGAACAGTCGACTACTAATTTGTCTAAAGTCATTCCTTGAGATTTATGAATTGTAATACCGTATGCCAATCTTATAGGAAATTGTAATCGTTCTGCAGCAAGTTTGTCATGATAATAATATTCAAAAGTATGTTTAGGAACAGGATAAGTTATACCATTATCAAACTTTACAGTAATAGTTGATTCATTAAACTCGGTTATAATTCCGCAAGAACCGTTAATTAATCCTTTATTAAAATCCATATTTGTTAAAAGCATTACACGAGCACCGAGTTTTAGTGCAATATTTTTTTCGACACGGCAATTTTTACCAAATATATCAAGTACATATTGTTCATTCTCAGTGAAATTATCGTATACAGCTTTGTTTCCACGATATACAGCATCCAATGCATCAAATGTTTTAACCGGTTCATCTATCATATTGAACTTAGCAAGATTATATCTGTTAGCTTCATCATTTGTAGAAAAAATGTGCAGCATGTCGGTTTCAAAAGTATCAATATAAGTTTCACGTGAATTTAAAAGTTCAATATCGGATTTTGTAAGATTATTAACTCTCATATCCGAAAGAGCTTTTACAAAATCAGACTCTGTCTGACGATAATTTTTGTTAAGTATAACATTTTTTAATTTTAAATCCTGCCATAAATAAGATTCAAAGCAATATCTTCTTTCCTGTCCGTTATCTACTTCTACCGGCGACAATTGAAAAAAATCGCCTA
>CADCNZ010000149.1 GCA_902802935.1 uncultured bacterium
AGTCATTAATTTCATTTGCTTATTAGAAATACCTTGCGGCATTGTTTCGAGACGTTCTTTTTGTATACGTTGATTACGTTTTTCTTCTCTGCGTTTTTGAGCCTCTTCTCTTTTTTGTGCAGCTTCTGATTCTGCTTCAGCTTGTTGACGCTGCTGCTCCGCTTGAGCTTGTTGAGCCATTGCATCAATATTAGATTGGCTTTCTGCCCTGTTTTTTATTTCTTCGTTTATTACACCCTTTTGTTCAAGTTCCTCAATACTTTGTTTGTAAACTTTTACCACATGGTGTTCGACAGCCTGAAGAAGTTGTTCCTGCGGAATATTTCTAATTACCGCTTGTTTAGCCACTTCAAAAATAGTAAATGCAATCTTTTGCATTATACTATCCCAATATTGAGGCAAAATACCTGAATGAATCAAATCTATTGATTTATGAAAAGACCATTCTGCTATAATTTGAGTAATAAATATAGCTTGTTCTGCCGTCAAATTTAAACTATTGTCATTATATAAAGCTTCCCCTGCAAGAAGAGTAAAATTACCAAGTGTTTTTACAACATAATCCTTTTCACGATCTTCAAGCTCTTTCGGAACAAGCTCTTTTGCTTGTTCCGCCATATTTGCCGCAAAACCTTTATAATCAAAACCTTCGATTGGCATATTATCCTTCTATCCAACTTCTAATTCTTTCACCGGCATCATTTTCATCAACACCGTCGAATTCTCTTTTCAATTCTCTTAAAGCTTCTCTGATTTCAGCACCTGACGTAGGTATTGCCGCCGGACGCTGCTGCTGTTCAAGTAATCCTTGTTGAAGTTGAGATTGTTTCTGTATTAAATCAGCAGCATTTATACTTAAGTCTTTAATTTGTTTTTCTTGAGCTTCATTTTGAGCTCTTAATCTGTTTAGTTCTTCTTCTTGAGCTTCTTTTGCAGCTCTTATTTTTTGTGTCAATGCTTTGTGTCCGAAGAACAATCCGAATGCGAGCAATGCAATTGCCAGCCACCAAGGGTTTCCATGTTCAGCCTTTATAGGAGCTTTTACATTCTTATCACCTGCCATAAACGGATCTAGCGAATCCGCAAATGCAATTGTTACATTTTCAGGAGATGCTTTTGGTGAAGCTGCATGAGCAACAAGCTCCTTTAATTCTTCCAAAGTTAATTCAACAGGAAGTGCATCTTTTTCAAGAGTTACTGCAATAGAGATTTCTTCTATAGTACCTGGCGACATATATTCATTTGTTTGAACTTTTGTAACACCGTATTGAGTTTCTCTCGCAGTTCTGGTATAACTTCTGTTTTGCGACGAATCAGAGCTGCCTGCTGGTAAACCGTTTGGCAAATATACGCTAACCGCATTTGTGTTCTTATTTACATCCTGAGTTTGATCTCCCAATCCTTCTGAAAAAGTTTGTTCATTAACAGCTGCTTTCTTTTCAGGATCATATGATATAGTAAATTTCTCAACCGGAGCTTGCTTCAAGAATGTTGAAACAGTTGCTACATATTTTCCATTACCGATTAATCTGTTCAACTGAGTTTGAACTTTCTCTTGCATATATTTATCGTTTTGCTGTAACCTTTCGATCATTTCTGACTGGGCATCAACTAAACTGTTATAAACATGCCCATTGGTATCAGTTATAGAAATATTTTGTGCAGTTAATCCAGAAACACTGCCTAAAAGAAGGTTTGATACTGCCTTTATTGTGCCCATATTAAGAGTTTGTCCCACAGCCACAGTTAATTGAACAGTTGCAGTCACAGGTTTTTGATTATTTGTGAACATGCTTTGCTCTGGTATAGATATAAATACTGATGCGTCTTCTATACCATCTATTCTTTTAATCAAACGAGACAACTCGCCATTCATAGCCCTTACCAAACGAATGCGTTTATCTTCTTTTGTTGACGTAAAATCACCCTTGTCAAAAACTTCAAGACCTACATTTTGGTCATACAAGCCGCTCTCTACAATCAGCATAAGAGCCATATCACGTTTTTCCGTTGTGCATTTTCCAGCACCGGTTGTGCAATTTTTTGCTTTTAGTTTTAATACAGACTTTGTTCCGTCAACATTTCTTGCCACAACAATGCCATGCTTAGCTAGCATTGCTTGTATTTCCAGAGCCTTACCCAAATTATCCGTAGTTAATAAATCAACATCTTCTTTTAAAGGCTCATTACTTACGTTAACACCATCTTTGTCTGTTTTATTCGATGCAGCTATTGTTCCGCATATAATAAATACAAGTAACAACAATACCACACCGCCTATAATCGATGCCATTAATACTTTATTTTCCAGTATTTGTTTAAAATCCATAGTCCTACCCTATAATTATTATACACTTTTATCCTGATTATGAGAAGTCTAAATCTGAATTTGCATTATTTTATCATACGCTTGTATGACCTTTCCAACAGCAGTGGTTGCTATATTGACAGATAATTCAGCCTTTGCCATTGCAGTCATAACATCGTGGATATCAACATTTTCAGAACCCATCATCACGTCCTTCATCAAATTATCAGGTGCATTCATAGAAGTATTCATTCCTTCTACCAAGCCTGACATCACGCTTTGAAAATCTGTAGTTGCAGGTTCTTCCACCCGATTCATTCTTGCAGAAGGAATATCCCCCCAGCTATCGAGTTTAGTATGTTGTATTCGTGCTTCCAAGTCATAGTGCGGATAAAAACCATTAAACATATTTCACCTCTTTATTTATTATTGTTATCGGATAATTAACAGATTCTTTGAGTATAAAAATCCAAAAATCATCTATTTGTAGTATCGTTTTAATAATAATTAAAGAAATGTCAATTTATTCCGATGTAAATATTACTATGAATTTACACGAAGAATGCTTAATAAAATATTTACTCAACCCATTGGGTTTAACTTTATCAACAGAAGCTCTTAAAATTAACAATGAGCTTATTGAGAAAGAATTTAAAAAAGCTAAATTCCTTGTCAAAAAGGAGGAATTTAATTATACTGGAATTTAATAGTTTCATATAGGGGAGATCTAATTTTGAAAAATCTGGCAAAAACAAAATGGTTTATTTTTTTTTCTTTTTTGCTTATTGTACTGGCAACTTTACTTTTAGGATATGTTTTACTGCAAAGTAACACTGCTCTTAGGAAAGTTTTTACATCATTTTTTGAAGTTGCTGAAAACAGAAGTTTTGATTTTAGGCAAAAAACAAAAATTGAACTTCAACAAGCAAACTCAAATGAGAACATTTTAATATTGGCTATTGATGACGCAAGCCTTGAATATTTATGGGAAAAATACGGCGAATGGCCTATTCCAAGAAACATATATGCAGATGTTATTAATTATATAGAAGCTCAAAATCCGCAATCAATAATATTTGACATGATGTTCATTAAATCTTTAAAATCATCACCGGAATCCGATAAATATCTTGCAGAAACAATGAGCAAATATCCAAACGTATACACCGGTATGAACTTTGACAGAATGTCCTATGATGTAAGAAAACCAATAAGCTTACCTCAAAGACTTGAAATAGGTGTTAATAATGCGTCAGACGTAAAAATAAGCAAGTATGAGAACTGCAGGGCATTATTTGATGCACTTTTAAATTCTAATGCTAAAATCGGAGCTACAAATGTATCAAGACAAGCTGACGGAACAATTAGAGCATTACCGTTATTTGTACAATATAAAAATTTATATTATCCGTCAATTATGTTTAAAGCTGCATCCGATGCTCTTAATGCCGGCAACCAATTTTATATCGATCAAAACAAAAATTTAAAAATTGGTGAAACAAATATAAAACTCACAAAAAACGGAGAGGCTCTATTAAACTGGTACAAGAGTTTTGAGATTTTGCCATTTTATAAACTTATAAACGAAATGAATAATAAAAATTCATATGATAAATACAACTTCAAAAATAAGGTTGTTGTTGTCGGAGTGACAGCACAGGCTATGTATGATGTTAAAAGCGTACCTATAGCCCAAGACTATCCCGGAGTTTCAGTGCAAGCAACTTTTTATAACAATATAATTGATAATAATTTTATTCATAAAACAGAAATTTTTGAAAACATTTTAATATTATTAGGAGTTATGGCATTGGTAGGAGGGATAGTAATGTTATCTACCTCTACATTGTTTGCATTTTTATCAACCACATTATTCGGAATAGCATATTTATTTATATCATATTACATGATGGTTTTGTATAACATATGGATTCCTGTAGTATTACCTACACTTGCCATTATTGCCGCATTTACATTATCTATCCTTGCTAAGTATTTAATGAAATCCAGAGATTTTGAATATCAATATAAACTTGCTACAATAGACGGACTTACAGAGCTTTATAACCACAGATATTTTCAAGATGCTTTAAGAAAACAAATCGATATTGCAAGAAGATATGAACAACCTTTTTCATTAATTATTTGCGATATAGATTTCTTTAAGAAATTCAATGATACATATGGACATCAGGCAGGAGATGCAGTGTTAAGACAAGTCGCTCAAACATTAAAGAAAAACTCGAGAACAACAGATTCTGTATGCAGATACGGCGGAGAAGAAATGAGCATAATTCTTCCAAATACAGGTTCAGAAGAAGCAATGCTGCTTGCGGAAAGAATTTGTTCTGCTGTTTCAGAAAAGCCGTTTCATCTTACTCCGGTTGACACTGCCCCTGTAACAATAAGTTTGGGGGTTGCAACATTCCCTGATAATGCCCAAACTCCGCAAGACCTAATTGAGTGGGCTGACAAAGGTCTTTATTATGCAAAAGAACACGGAAGAAACCAAGTAGGCAGATATTAGGGGTTATTAGAAAAATTGGGTAGATTTTAGACATATTAAAAACTTGAGCGGATTGAGTTAATAGACATACTTTTAAATCTATTGTAGAATTAAGCTATGAATGATTTTGTAAGTATCATAGGAGCAGGTCTGGCAGGCTGCGAAGCAGCCTTACAACTTGCAAAACGCGGGATTAAAGTAAAGTTATACGAAATGCGCCCTACTAAAACTACAGGTGCTCACGTTACGGGTGATTGTGCAGAATTCGTTTGTTCAAACAGCCTTGGTTCAGCTGATATTACGAATGCCAGCGGTCTTTTGAAAAAAGAGATGGAAATTCTTGGGGGAGAACTTATAAGAATTGCGCAAGAAAATTCGGTTCCGGCAGGAAATGCTCTCGCTATTGCAAGAGAAGACTTTTCTAAAGAGGTAAATAAAAAGATTCTCGAGTCACAAAATATTGAATTAATTAGAGAAGAAATTACAAAAATTCCAGAAGGGAATGTTATTATTGCATCCGGTCCTTTAACAAGTGACAACCTTGCGAAATCGATTCAAGAATTTACAAAAGAAGACCACTTGCATTTTTTTGACGCAATAGCACCTATTGTAGAAGTTGATTCTATAGATTTTAACAAAGCATTTTGGGGGGCAAGGTATGATAAAGGAGAAGCATCATACATAAATTGTCCGATGAACAAAGAAGAATATGAGAATTTTTATAATATATTAATTAACTCTCCAAAAATAGAACAACATTCTATAGATTCGGATACAAAGTTTTTTGAATCCTGTCTTCCTGTAGAAGTACTTGCATCAAGAGGAATTGACACTCTGCGTTTTGGACCTATGAAACCTGTCGGACTTGTCGATAAAAGAAACGGCATTGAAAATTATGCTGTTGTACAGCTAAGACAAGATAATTCAGCAAAAACTCTTTTTAATCTTGTTGGTTTCCAAACCAATTTAAAATGGGGAGCACAAAAGGAGCTTGTCCATTCTATTCCCGGATTAGAGAATGCAAATATTGTAAGATACGGTGTTATGCATAGAAATACGTTTATAAATAGCTCAATGATTTTAGAGCCGACTTTTGAAACAAAAAAACGCAAAGGGCTTTTCTTTGCCGGTCAAATCACAGGTACAGAAGGGTATACAGAATCTATTGCAGGAGGACTTCTTGCCGGAATAAATATGGCACGCAGAATATTGAATCAAGAACCGGTTTCTCTACCTTTAGAAACAATGTTAGGTTCTCTGGCTCATTATATTACAGACAAAGCCCACCTTGCACATATCAGCAAGAGAGACGGCTCATTGAGGTATTTACCGCCTCAGCCTATAAATTCAAATTGGGCAATTGTTGCTCCCATAGAGCTTTCAAAACAAGAACGCAAGAATAAAAAACTCAAAACGGAACTTCTTTCAAAACGAGCAATTTCAGCAATGAATTCGTTTGTAAGCTCTTCAATTTAACTCAATGTATATTGAGTAAAATTTGAAAAGTTTACATTTAAAACCTTAGATGATACTATTTACATATGTTAAATCTATATATCACATCGTCCTCGCGAAAATGCGGGAAATCATTTATAACAACAGGACTTGCTGCTACAATGCAAAGCCTTGGTTATTCTACCAGTGTATATAAACCAATACAAACATCAGGGATTGAAAACAACGGGTTTACACAATCTCCGGATTTAACATATATAAAATCCGTTGACCCTTATATTAATACTCATTTTTCATACTTATTTAAAAATGAATTTGAACCGATAATTTCAGCTGAACTCGAAGAAGAATGTATTGATCTTGATTATATCAATAGCGAATACAAAAAGATCTCCTCTTCTGCGGAATGTACTCTGGTGGACGGAGATGGAGGTTTACTATCCCCGATTGCTCCTGAAACCCAAAATATTGACTTGATTACAAAATTGAATTTACCAACTTTAATAATAACATCACCCTCAGAAAATGCCATTAATGACACTCTTATGACAATATTTGCAGGTTTAGAAAAAAAAATTGATATAAGAGGAGTTGTGATAAACAATATAAAAAATGATTGCTCCAAAGAACTTTTAAAATCAATACCAAGAATAATAGAAGAATATACAAATATTAATGTTGTCGGACTTGTAAATCATATAGAAAATAAAATTTCACCGGAAGATTTGATAACATCAGTACTTAATGGTATTGATATTGAGAGTATATTCAATGTTAAAATAGAAAAATTGGATATTGAATAATGAATATAACAGCCGGAACATACAACGGAAGAAAAATTATCTCTCCTGACGAAAAAATTACACGTCCTACATTATCAAAAGTTCGCATGAGCGTCTTTAACACTCTTTTCTCTATGTTAGGAGATTTTTCAGGTAAAACTTTTTTAGATTTATTCGGCGGGTCCGGAATTATGGGACTTGAAGCGATTTCCAGAGGATTTAAAGAAGTTACGGTATTTGAAAAAAATATAAAAGCTGCAGAAATCATTAAAAAGAACTACGAAATGTTAGGCATAAAACCTAATTTAATAATTGGCGACAGTATTAAATTAATACAAAATCATGAAGATTTTTATGACGTTACTTATATTGATCCTCCATACGAAAGCGGCATATATGAAAAAATGTTACCTCTCGTAAAAAGCAAAATCATAGTTATAGAACATCCGAAAACCGTAGTTTTTACACAAGAACTTATAACTAAACAAAAAACGTATGGCGATACAATTCTAACATTTATATCTAAATGATACTTCTCTTAAGTCTTTCTGAACGATTTTCACTTAAAAGATTCTTTAATTTCATAATTGCTTGTGCATGCAGTTGAGAAATTCTTGATTCAGAAACATTTATTGCTTCACCAATTTCTTTTAATGTCATATTTTCGTGGTAATAAAGTACCATTATTGTTCTTTCACGTTCAGGCAGCCTTTTCAAAGCATCCTCCAGCTCTTTCTTTATATCTTTTTCCTCTAACTCTTCATGCGGTGCTAAACTATGAGAGTCTTGTATTGTATCTATAATCTCTATATCACCGTCTGCAGAGCCTTTTTTCTCATATATTGAAGTTACTGTTGTATCATCTGATAACAATTGTTCTACTTTTTCTTTTTCAATTCCCAGATAATTTGCTATTTCTGTATTTGTAGCAGCCCTTCCAAATTGACGTTTCAATTCGTCTTGAGCCTCTTTAACATCTTTTATTTTCCGCCTTACACTTCTTGGTAAAAAATCTTGAGAACGGATTTTGTCAATAATATTACCTCTTATTCTTACTAAAGCATAAGTTTCGAATCTGGCACCCATCTTTGGTGTAAATTTTTCAACTGCATCAATTAGCCCTTCTACACCGTAACTGGATATGTCTTCATAAGAAAACGTAGGCGGCAAAGCAACTTTCACACGTCCGACAACATATTTGGTCAAATAAATATACTGTAAAATCAACGCGTCCCTGAGCTCTTTGTTATCATGATCTTCAAAATAACGAGCCCACATATCTGCAAGTTCTTCATTTGTTACGCGTTTTATTTTATTGTAAGATGTTGATATATCGTTTTCCATCCCATCGTCCCAAAACATGTTTCCTACATTGTAACGTTTTATTAAGAAATCGTTATCATTTATTTAGATGATTTATCTTTCATAATTACTCTATTGGCGAATTAAACTTTTCTTTTAATAAAGTTAAATATCAATGGAGGATTTGTGATGAGAAATTTATTATATTTATTTAGCTCAATTTTAATATTACAAATATTTTTTACGCAGAATGTCTTAGCAGAAAGAACAATCACAACGTATCAACCATACTACAAAAACTACATCCCCAATAATTTCAATCTGTATCAGAGAGGAGCATATTCTTCTAATTTTTATGATATAAATGCTGTAGAAAATTATGCCTTTTCAAAAACATATCCGCGAGAAAACATTCTTAACAGAATTGAAAGACTTGAAATGCAGGCTTTTGGAACAATACAAGATGGTGATATTTATCAAAGGTACGAAAATGTAAAATCTGCAATATTATCAAGACCAAAACAGAACTATAGAACGTCTGTATTAAGAAATTTAGGAGATTATTTTACCGGTCAAATAACAGGCTTCACCCCTCAAATACAAAACTATAGCAATTATAATTCCGGATTTACAAACATCCCGAGCTCATTTGGACACATTCATGAGAGCGGTTATTCTAATCCATGGGGCAGCAGATACAGAGTTAACAATTACGGAACAGGAAACTTTTCAGGGGTTAGAATTTTGGATTAATCTATAAACCGCGTTCAGGAAACGCAGAGTTTGATTTTACGATTTCATAATATTCATTTTTATCGATATTAACTCCCATATTTTTAATATCGATTTTAAACTTTTTTTTCTTCTTTTTGGGATACTGACTGTTATTATTTGACAATATTATTACCTTCTCCCACTTGAACTATAGTTGGTACGTGTGAATCTATTTCATTTGGCTCAAGATAGGCATATGTTACTATTATGATTTTATCTCCAGGCTGCGCTTTTCTTGCCGCTGCACCGTTTAAACAAAAACATTTTGAACCTTTTTGACCTTTAATTGCATATGTTTGAAATCTTTCACCATTGTTTATATTTAATATTTCAACCTTTTCCCATTCTCGTATTTTCGCAAGATCTAAAAATTCTTCATCTATGGTTATAGAACCTACATAATTTAAATTGGCATCTGTTACTGTGGCCCTATGGATTTTTGAGTTTAAAAATTCTCTTAACATAATTACCTCTTTACACATGCTAACACAAAAAGTATAAACATGGAGAATGAAATTTTATATTATTAAAATATAATAAGTACATAGGAGGAAATTATATGTTTGATTTATACATGTTAGAAACTTGCCCTTATTGCAAAAAAGTAATGTCATTCTTGGATGAAAAGGGAATAAAGTATAATAAAATTGATATTACTAATAAAGCAAACGAAGAGGCACTTATTCAATCCGGCGGAAAAAGACAAGTACCTTTTCTTGTCGATAAAGAACGAAATATCCAAATGTACGAATCTGCAGACATCATAGAATACCTCAAAACAGTCATATAAAAGGCAAACTCCCAACACAAAGTGTCAGGAGCTATTGAAAGGACCTTTTTACTATTGACTGTTATTTTTCACTAAAAACTTAGATTAAATTTAAAGCTATTGAAGGCATTTGGTTAGCAGTTGATAGCAATGTTGCTGTTGACTGCTGTAGAATTTGATATGCAATATAGCTTGATGAAGATGAAGCTACATCAGCATCTTTCAAGGTTGATTTCGCTTCAGTTAAATTTTGTCTTTGAATATCGGTAGATTCTATCGCAGAATCTAATCTGTTCATATAAGCACCTATTTGAGTACATCTCAAAGAGATGTTATTTATTGCGTTATCTATATATGTAATAAAATCACGAGCCGAAGAGTCGTTTCTATAAATTGCATTACACATATTAGTGATAGAAATAGTTTTTCCATCTTCTGAAACTTTGATTACTGCTTTTCCGTCTGCTAACTCTACAATACCATTTTCAGCAAGCGCCGCAACTAAAGCAGAACTGTATGAACCATCCAAATAAAGAATTTTTCCGTCTGAATCATACTGTTGCTTTCCGTTTTCGTCTAAATCTCTTGCTCTGTACTGGTATTTGTCATTGTCAGTACTTGCTGTCAAATCAATATAACCTGGTCTTGTTTCAGTAGATTCATCCGTTGATTTAAATCCCATGATTACAGTTGATTTAGCACTGTCAAACAAGAATGCATCCATTTTAATTACACATCTTTGATCTGAATATAAACCTACTTGAAGATTTATATCAGCTTGTCTTGAACCATCCAGCAATCTTGAATCGTTAAAATCTGTAATATCGCATAAACGGTTTATTTCATCCATTCTTTGAATAACTTCTAACTTAATCGCATTCAAAGAAGCTGAACCATAAGTACCGTTTGCTGCTTGCATGGTCAAGTCTCTAATTCTTTGAAGATACTCATTCATAATATCCAAAACGCCTTCTTCTGTTGTTAGCATATCTAACCCCATTTGAGCGTTAGTTTCAATGATATCATAACCATTGATTTTCGCTTGCATACCTGCAACTACTGAGTATCCTGCTGCGTCATCTTTTGCCGAATTAATTCTGAAGCCGGTTGATAGCTGCTCCATGGTTGCATTCATACCTTTCGTAGCACTTCTAAGGTACTTCTGACAATTTAATGACGCGAGGTTTGTGTTGATAGTTAGTGAATCTGTCGCTGCCATAATAATTTTCCTTTCAATAAATTATAATTTGCCTTTCATTTTGGTTAACGACATAAAAATTTTAAACTTTACAACTTTAGTTATAGATTCATCCATTTGGAGGAGATAACGAGGAAACAACTCTCGCAGAAAGAGTTCTGAGTTGTGCTATTTTTTAAAAATTTATGCTTTGTACAACTAAAGTTGTAGAAATTAATCCGTTTTAATACCCGCATGGAGAATAATAAAAAAATAATAAATACATATATTTAATAATGGGAGGTCGCCATGAAATTTGAAAAATCTGAGACTTTACAATGTGTTATAAATGCTTTTGCAGGAGAATCTCAAGCTGCTAACAGATATAGGTTTTATGCGAAAGCTGCAAAAAACGAAGGCTATTCTTATATTAGCGAAATTTTTACCGAAACAGCCGGAAACGAACAAGAACATGCTAAGTTATTCTATAAGCACATTCCAAACGGACACAAAACAGTTAATTCCACTTATCCTTTTTTCTTTGGAACAACATATGAAAATCTCATTTCTGCATGTTCTGGAGAAAAAGAAGAATGGGAAACAATATATAAAAACGCTTCTCAAATTGCTAAATCAGAAGGTTTTGATGAAATATCAAAACTATTTTCTAACATTGTTGAAATAGAAAAAAGACACTCGCATAGATTTGGGCTATTGGCAGATGAGCTTAAAAATGAAACATTATATAAAAAAACGGAAGTTGCACAATGGATATGCACTAAATGCGGACATACGCATATAGGGAAAGAGGCTCCTTGCAAATGCCCTGTTTGCGAGCATGAACAAGGGTACTTCAAACTATTTTTTGAAAAGTATTAAACATAAAAAAAAACCACTCGGTGTGTGTTCGAGTGGATTTGTTTTCTGCATCCTAATGGTCTTTTTAGTGTTTATTATCTAGGAGTTTATATGATTTTGGGGTTATTTGTTTTGCTATTTAGTGTTTCGACTACACTTAAAGTGTGTAATTATATTATTGCACATCAGATAATAATGTCAAGCAAAATAAATTATGAACAAAAAGTTATTATTTAAAAGTCCGGCATTAATCACTATACAAGCAGCTTCAGACAATTTACAAAACTTTACATAATTTTTATTAAAACAAATAAAAAGGGTATTAATTGTAATTAATACCCTTTTTCATTAATGCTTATTTTTGGTTACTCTTCTGTTGATTGCTCTCCGGTTTTACGTGGTTTTAACATAACACCTCTCTTTGATGTCTTTACAAAATCTATCATTTTTTCGATATACTCGTTCATCGGAATTTCTGCACGAATCTTTTCTATTGCCTGAGATGTATTATATTTGTCTGAAATTAATAATTTGAATGCCAAATTCATATTATTTCTTATTTCTTGAGAAATTCCTCTGCGCTTTAGAGCTACAACATTTAATCCTCTTGGCTCTGCCGGCCTTCCATCACATTTTGAGTATGGCAGTATATCCTGACGAGACGCAGAAAATCCGCTTACTATAGCCATATCACCAATTCGGATATTCTGATGGAATACACTCATTCCGCCGACAAATGCACCAAAGCCGACATGAACATGCCCGCCCAGAGTAACCAAATTTGCAAGTATTACTTGGTCTGCTAATACACAATTGTGTGCGACATGTGAGCCTACCATCAACAGACATTTATTTCCTATTCTTGTTGTATAATCTCCGCAAGCAGCGCCTCTGTGAATAGTAACATTTTCTTTTATAATAGTATCATCGCCAATTACAACCTTTGTTGATTCTCCTTTATACCCCAAATCTTGCGGTTCTGAACCTATTGTAGAAAAAGGTGAAATTGTACAGCGTTCACCAATCTCTGCAAATTCAATGTAAGCATTTGCAATAACTCTTGTATCTTTTCCTATTTTAACACCTTCACCAATCACAACATTAGGACCTATTGTAACACCTTCGGCTATTTCAGCAGAAGGATGTATTACTGCTGATGGGTGTATTAGACTTGTTTTTTCTAAAACTGTATTAGACATTCTTATTCTCCATTTCAAATACCTTACTTGTAAAGTATAGTATAAAAAATGAAAAAAACTGAAAATATTTATATATCCTTAATATGGTTCTATGCTTTATTTACAAGCGATTTATCAAATGCTAATTTATAATAATCCATATTTATATTTAGATCTTCACCAATTTCAAACAACATCACCATCAAATCTCTATCTGCTTGACAATTAATGCTTTGGATAAGCTCTTCCATGTTAGAAACAATTTTTGAGAAGAAATAGCTTTGAGCTTCTGCTATATCTACATTTATCTCAAGTTTTGAAATGCAATCCAATAGTTCTAAAGTTGCATCAACCTGCTGTAAATCCAATGCATATGATAGTCTGTTTATATTTTGAGCGATTTTTTTACTAAAAATCTTTGAAGTAGCTGTTTTATCAATTTCGACTCCGATTCTTTTTGCTTCAAAATTTATGTCAGATGCCTGTTGTATTATATCTGCATCTATAAAACCTCTTGAATCTGTAAACAAGTCATTAAACTGCTTTGTTAAAACATATTGTGCTGAAATTTTAAATTCTTCCGGAATAGACAAGCCCAAAGATTGCATTTGATATATAGAGCCTCTGCCGTCTTCATACATTGATTCATACATATTCGCAAACTTTTTAAGCTTACCTCTTAACATCGTTTGAAGAATTTTCCGTCTTTCTTCAATAAATATGTCTTTGAGTGTAAAATACTCTTTTCCAAAGTAATTATCTATGTTTCGAATAATTTCAGTGAGAGGTGATACTAAAAAAGTTCTGACTAACTCTTTTTGAAT
>CADCNZ010000150.1 GCA_902802935.1 uncultured bacterium
AAAAAATTACAACAGAAGAACAGAAAAAGATTACGGATTTTGGAGAACAATGTTCTATCAGACATTTGTAATGTTTATTGTACACACAGTTTCTAACCTATTTTACAATATAAAAGTTGAGGGCAAAGAAAATGTTCCCAAAACAACAAGACTGATTTTTGCGGCAAATCACGTTTCTTATTTGGATCCGCCAATGATTTCATACGCAACAGGAAGAAGTATTGCATATATGGCTAAACAAGAATTATTTAAAGATAAAGATAAGCTCTTAAGATGGCTTGTACATACACTCGGAGCATTTGCCGTAAACAGGGAAAAGCCGGAAATAGCAACTTTTAAAACTGTTAAATCCATTTTTAACACAAAGTGGTCTCTTGGAATTTTTCCTCAAGGTAAAATTGTAGACGAACCTAAAATAGAATCATTGCACAAGGGTTTTACAATGTTTGCAAAAAAATTTAATGCAGATGTTGTACCTGTTGCTGTGTGTGGTTTTACAGGATATGCACATAAACTTTTTGAAAAACACATGACTATAAAAATCGGAAAACCGATTTCATATGAACTTGATGAAAATGAAATAGTGAGAGAATGGGCCCGCCAAATTGCTGAAATGACTGGGTTTGAAAATGCGATAGAAAAAGAAACTGCCGAAATTGCTTAACATTTCTTAACCTAATGACTAAGTCTGGCAATTTTTTAGTGTGTTTTGTTTTATTAAATTGTGTGTAAGTACAAGGCAGGTGTTTTTATGAATATTTTATCAATTAGTTCGACAAACAATTTCACAAATTATCGCGCTCAGAATAAAGAACAAGTAATATCAAATAGATTTGGCTTAAAAATATCTTCTCCAATTACACAAGATACTGTTTCTTTTAGAGCCCTTACAATAAAAGAACAGCCCAAGGGTGCTAAAATTATTACAAAAACAGTAGCCAAACAAATAGAAGAAATTGCTGCAAAAAGACAGAAAGCAATAAATAAATACATAGATAAGTTATTTGGACATATGTGTGTAACAGAATATTCTCCGTCCAATTTAATTTATGCAATCAAAAAAAGATCAAAACTTGCCGATTCTATAAGAGAAAAAGCAACAACAAGAGCCGCAAAGGAAGCAGGATGGAATACAAAAGACGGCATCCTTAAGAATGCCACTGACTTAAACGGAGTCAAAATTGTACTGCGTGACGGTTCAAGAAAAAGCACAAGTATTATTTTAGAAACATTAAAAGATGATGTTGAAAAAGGAAATCTTATAATACATGAAATAGAAAATAAACGACCTCTTGCAACCCTCGGTAAAAAAGGTTTTGAGGCTGAAAAATATGATTATGCATCAAGCGATTATTTATATAATTACGTTAATCAAATAAACAAATTGCAAAATATAAAAGTTAATTATAACCATGGAGAACCCGACTTTACCGAAATTAATTATCCTGCGATACACTTATTAGCAGAACTTCCAGGAACAGGTCACGTTTTTGAAATCCAAATTATGGGAAAAGATGTAGCATTATACAAAGACTTGGATGACATCTTGTTTAAAATATTAAATAATAAGAATGTTGACAAAAAATACAAGCCTATCGTTGATAGAATTCAACCTCTTAATGAACTTGGAAATGCAGATTTAAAATCAAGATTTAACCAATATCGAGGTAATGTCTTTTTATTCCAAAGAGAAAAAGCACCACATATAGGACAAGTTCATAATGAATATTTTTTACCTCCAAAAGATGAGTTTGAAGGGTACGATGTTGCCGGTGAACTGGACATGAACGAATTATACAGACTTATGTTAGAATGCGATAAAAAGGTTGCAAAAAAGTAAAAAATAATTTATGAATTTTTAGCTTTTTTGGGATTTTTATTCTTTTTCGTAAATTGTTGCGGAGACGCACTATATGATGTTTGAATTCTTTTGACACTCAGAACATCCGGCATAGCTTGAAGAGCTGTCATAACTTTTCTTAGTGTATCAATATTATCAAGCTCAATTCCGACTTCTATAATACCGACTTTTCCTTTTGATTTAACATTTGCTGAATTAATGTTTGTGTTGTTATCTGATATTACACCAATAACATCTTTGAGCATTCCCAAACGTTCTCCGGTTTCTATACGGAGCGTTGTGCTATAAGTTTTATTAGTATTATTTCCGGACCATTGAATATCCATTAAACGTTCTACAGGAATATTATCTAAAGTTTTGCAATCTAATCTGTGAACTGTAACCCCTTTTGAGCGTGTTACCACACCTACTATGGGTTCTCCTGGAATTGGCGAGCAACATCTTGCAAATGAATATAATAATCCTTCTAATCCGACTATATCCTTATCAGATGCTTTTCGTGGGGCATGCTGATGAATACCTTCTTGTTTTTGAGGTTTTTTCAAGCGATTAATGATTTTATTGAGCGTTGTCTCTCCGTATCCAAGAGCTGCAAACAAATCGTCTGCACTCACATAATTCATTTGTTTTGCAACTTTATTGAATTCACCGGATTTAATATAATCATCAAAAACAGTTTTTGTAAGTTCATGTTCCAGATTTGCTTTACCGATTTCAATATGGTCTTCTCGTTTATTCTTTTTGTACCAGTTTCTTATTCTTGAAGATGCCTGTTTGGTAACCACGAAATTTAACCAGTCTAAACGCGGAGCGGCAACTTTTGATGTCATAATCTCAACAATATCACCATTTTTAAGATGTGTATCAAGCTGAGCAATTCTTCCGTTGATAAGTGCACCAACAGTTTTATGCCCGACATCAGAGTGAATACGATATGCAAAGTCAACAGGTGTTGCTCCTTGAGGCAAATCTATTACATCGCCTCCGGGAGTAAATGCAAAAACTTGATCCGAAAATAAATCCAATTTTACCGAATCTACATAATCAGCAGCATCTTTTGTATCCTTGTTATATTCAACAAGTTTTTTCATAAAAGAAAATTTTACATCTGTTGCAGAATCAGCTTTTTGAGAACCTTTTTCCTTATATCTCCAGTGTGCCGCAATACCATATTCAGCAATTTCATGCATTTCCCAAGTTCTTATCTGAACTTCCAGCGGTTTTTGGCGGGGACCGATAACTGAAGTATGCAATGACTGATACATATTTCCTTTCGGCATTGCAATATAATCTTTAAATCGTCCGGGGATAGGCTTAAATCGTGAGTGAATTAAGCCTAAAACTTCATAACATTCTTTTTCCGAATCAACAATAACCCTCACCGCTGTTATATCATATAAATCATGAAATCCGACATTTAATCGGTTCATTTTTTTATAAATACTATAATAATGTTTTGCACGTCCTGTAATTTTTGCATTAATTCCGCTTGCTTTGACATCTTGTGAAATTTTATCTATAAGGAGCTGAACTGTCATTTCGCGTTCGGCTTTTTTTTGAGAAACAAGCTGCGCGATTTCATAATATTTGTCAGGATGCAAGTATTTTAGGGATAAGTCTTCAAGCTCCGCTTTTATTTTCCCGACACCTAATCTGTTTGCCAGCGGTGCAAATATATCCAATGTTTCTTGAGCAATTCTCTGCTGTTTTGCCGGTGCCATATAATTTAGCGTTCTCATATTGTGAAGTCTGTCAGCAAGTTTAAGCAGAATAATTCTCACATCGGACGCCATTGCAATAAACATCCTGCGAAAATTTTCCGCTTGACGTTCTTCTGTAGACTTAAACTGCAACTTCCCAAGTTTTGTAACTCCTTGCACCAAATTTAAAACATCTTCACCAAAAAGTTCTTTTAATTCTTCAGGTTTTGTTTCAGTATCTTCAAGAATATCATGCAAAAAACCTGCCATAAGAGTATGTTTATCAGCTCTTAATGCAATCAAAATTTTTACAACTTCCATCGGATGAATTATATATGGTTCTTCAGATACTCTATACTGACCCGAATGAAGTTTTTTTGCAAATTCAAAAGCTCGCTCCAGTTCTTCGATATCACTTTGGGTATATTGTTGTTCAACTAAGAGCGCTCTTATTTCATCATATGCAATTACAAACTGTTCCATAATATAGCTATTCTAGTTTTTTTTTTTAGCAAAAATCAAGATAATGCAATTAAAATACACTATTTAATGCAAAAATTTTTTGTCTGAATTGATTTTATATAAATTGAGTTAAATTACCCAAAGTACTTGAAATTTTAGCCTCTTTTTTGTAAAATTGAACATAGAAAATACGTATTTTAAGAAGAGGAAATTTTAATGTTCGAACGTTTTACAGAAAAAGCGATTAAGGTTATAATGCTTGCTCAAGAAGAAGCAAGAAGACTTGGGCATAACTTCGTCGGCACAGAGCAAGTTTTACTCGGTCTTATTGGCGAGGGGACAGGTATAGCAGCTAAAACCCTTAAATCTATGGGCGTTAACCTTAAAGATGCAAGAATAGAAGTTGAAAAAATTATTGGCAGAGGCTCCGGATTCGTAGCTGTAGAAATACCATTTACGCCTCGTGCAAAAAGAGTTTTAGAACTTTCTTGGGATGAAGCAAGACAATTGGGACATAACTATATAGGAACTGAGCACTTGCTTTTGGGCTTAATAAGAGAAGGCGAAGGTGTAGCAGCAAGAGTTTTGGAAAATCTTGGTGTTGATTTAAATAAAGTCAGAAGTAACGTAGTTAAAATGCTAGGTGATTCAAAACCGACTGCAGGCTCAGGTGTGGGCGGCGGTTCCGGTTCATCATCTTCTTCATCTTCTGCAAGCAAAGTTAAAACTCCGAGTCTTGACGAATATGGTACAGATTTGACTCTTGCAGCTTCGGAAATGAGACTTGACCCTGTTGTAGGAAGAGAAAAAGAAATTGAACGTGTTATACAAATTCTTGCAAGAAGAACCAAAAATAATCCTGTTTTACTTGGTGAGCCAGGTGTTGGAAAGACAGCTGTTGCAGAAGGTCTTGCAATAAGAATTGTTAACAACGAAGTTCCGGATATTTTAGAAGACAAAAAAATCATTCAGCTTGATATGGGGCTATTAATTGCAGGTACAAAATATCGCGGCGAATTTGAAGAACGTCTTAAAAAGATTATGGACGAAATTCGTCAAGCCGGAAACGTTATTCTTGTAATTGACGAAATGCACACATTGATTGGTGCGGGTGCTGCAGAAGGCGCTATTGATGCGGCAAATATCCTGAAACCTGCATTATCAAGAGGCGAGCTTCAAGTTATAGGTGCTACAACTTCTGATGAATACAGAAAATATGTAGAAAAAGACTCTGCGCTTGAAAGAAGATTCCAGCCAGTACTTATTGAAGAACCTTCTATCGATGAAACCATAGAAATTATTAAAGGTTTGAAATCAAAATACGAAGAACACCACAACTTAAACATTTCTGACGATGCAATTGTTGCTGCGGCAAAACTGTCCAGCAAATATATAAACGACAGGTTCTTACCTGACAAAGCGATTGACGTAATCGATGAAGCTTCTTCTAAAGTTAGACTTAAATCTTGCACTCTTTGTCCGGAAGGAAAAGAGCTTGATAAGGAATTAAAAGAAATTATTAAAGAAAAAGAAGAAGCAATAAGAAATCAAGAGTTTGAAAGAGCTTCAGCACTTCGCGATGATGAAGCAAATATGAAAGATAAAATCAGAGAAGTTTCCGAGGAATGGAGACGACAAAATGATGCAAACAAACCGACTGTGACAGAAGAAGATGTTGCTCAAGTTATAGCTACAATGACCGGTGTACCTGTTACAAAATTAACTGAAGGTGAATCAGAAAGATTGATGAGATTAGAAGATACTCTTCACGCAAGAGTTATTGGTCAAGCAGATGCTGTTACTGCAATATCTAAAGCAATTAGACGCGCAAGAGTAGGATTGAAATCACCAAACAGACCAATCGGAAGCTTTATTTTCTCAGGTCCTACCGGTGTTGGTAAAACCGAACTCGCAAAAGCACTTGCAGAAGCTGTTTTTGGAAGTGAAGATAATATGATTCGTGTAGATATGTCAGAATTTATGGAAAAACATTCTACCGCAAAACTTATCGGCTCACCTCCGGGGTACGTTGGTTATGATGACGGCGGACATATGTCTG
>CADCNZ010000151.1 GCA_902802935.1 uncultured bacterium
GAACCCGTGGCATCCTGTAGGAACAATGGTCATTTTGTCATAATCAGTAAGTGTTGAAACATCAGCACCCAATTCTCTAAATTTTTCAATAACCTTCAAAGAACCGTTTGCAACGCATCCTGTACCGGCACAAACCAAAACTCTTAAGCCTTGTTCTTTAATATGTTCTTGAGCTTTTGCCTGCTCATCTTTAATATTTATATTCATTGCCATTATGCTACGCCCTCCTCTTTTAACAGTGTATCCAAAATTACGCTGATAGCATCAGAGGTCATTTGAGGGTATACTTTATCATTTATGACACAGACAGGAGCAAGACCACATGCACCCAAACAACTAACAATTTCCAATGAGAATAATCCGTTATCACAAGTTGTTTGCCCTTCTTTCAATTTCAATTTGTTTCTGATAGCGTTCAACACCGGCATTGAGCCTCTAACGTGACATGCCGTCCCATCGCAAACCCTAATTTCATATTTACCTTTTGGTTCTAATGAAAATTGTGCGTAAAAAGTAGCAACACCATATACCGTAGCTGGAGAAAGACCGTCAATCTTTTCTCCAATGTATGTCATTGCTTCTTCAGGAAGGTATCTGTATACCTCTTGAACCTTTTGCAAAATTGCAATAAGGTAAGATTTTTTGTACTCAAATGATTTCAAGATATCATCAAGTACTTGAAAATCCAGCTTTGTGCTTGTTTCACTCATTAATCTTCTCCTAATATTCTATGTATATAAAACACATTAATAAATATAGCATACAAAAATTTTGCAAACAAGTTAATTTATTCACGATTAGGAGAATAATTGTGACAAATCATACGATTTTCAGAAGAAAAAAATCACAACTCATACTTTAAGTGATTTAATATCTTTTTTTACAGGTTTTTCCCACTCGTCAACCTGACTCATATATTCAATGCTTTTGGACTGAAAATTTTTAATCATTTCAGATAATTCTGATTCGTCTTCAAATGTATCAAAACGATCAATATACATATAAATACTCCTTTAATTTGTAATACACACTAAAAAAACATGTGTATTGTATCACTGTTTTGTATATTTGTAAAATATCTTGTAAAATTTCTTTTTTATTTAAATTCTCTATGTTACAATCCAACTATGGTGAAGTCAGAAATCAATTTTATAAATACAGCAGATTTGCAGATGGAAGATTTAACTCCTGCAATGCAAAGGTTCTTAGAAATAAAGAGAGAAAATCCTGACTGCTTGCTTCTTTATCGAATGGGAGATTTCTATGAAACCTTTTTTGAAGATGCAGTTTTAATGTCGAGAGAACTTGAATTAACTTTAACAGGTAGAGATTGCGGTTCTCTTGGGCGTATTCCTTTGGCAGGGATTCCTGTAAAAGCGATGGATGGATATTTAGAAAAACTTGTCAATAAAGATATAAAAGTGGCAATTTGTGAACAATTAGAGGATCCTAAGCTTGCTAAAGGTATTGTTAAAAGAGGCGTTGTGAGAGTAATAACTGCGGGTACTCTGATAGAATCGAACTTGTTAAATCAAGACAGTAACAACTATATGTGTGCAGTAAATCGCGAAAAAGATGTTTGGGGTTTTGCGTATACAGATATTTCAACGGGCGAATTTAAAGTAACACAACTAAACTATGAAACATTGATAACCGAATTGGTTAGAATACAACCCTCAGAAATTATCGCACAAGCAAAAAAACTAAAACTTGAACCATTTCAGATTGTACCTGAAGAAACCGTTGATTTGCCTGAAGAAATTGTGAATAACTATAATTGTTCAAAGGTTCCGGCAAAAGTTTTTGAAACCAATTTTGCCGAAAATAATTTAAAGCAAGTTTTTAAAGTACAGTCACTTGATGCTTTGGGATACAAAAATTGTCCTACCGGTTTTAGGGCAGCAGCGGGTTTACTTGCATATATATGGGAAAATACAAAGGAAGGGTTCCCAAAATTTGACAGAATAGAAACATATGAACTTTCAGAATATGTTTCTATAGACTCCGGAACAAGAAAAAATTTAGAACTTACAGAAACCTTAAGAGAAAAAAATAAATATGGTTCACTTCTATGGGCAATTGACCGTACAAATACAAATATGGGAGCAAGACTTTTAAAGTCTTGGATTTGTCAGCCGCTAAAAAATATAGATAAAATAAAAAAACGTCAGGACTTTGTAAAAATTTTAACAGACAATACAGAAGCAAGATTCAATATACAAAAACTCTTAAAAAATATCTATGATATACAAAGATTGTCAACAAAAATGAGTAATACAACAGCAAACCCAAGAGATTTTCTTAGTTTAAAAATGTCTTTGTCTGTTTTACCTGAACTGGTTGAAAGTACTAAAAACGCAGGTCTGTCAATTTTTGAAACAATTGAACCGTATATTGAATCCTTGAAAGATTATACAGATTTAATAGAACGTACAATCAAACAGGATGCCCCCATTGCTATAAAGGAAGGCGGAGTAATCAATGTTGGAGTAAGTTCGGATTTGGATTATCTGCGTGACCTTATGTATAATGGCGAAAATTGGCTAAAAGATTTTGAACAAAAAGAAAAAGACAGGACAGGAATCAATATACTAAAAGTTGGCTATAATAGAGTATTTGGGTATTATATAGAGGTTACTAATTCAAATTTGGATAAAGTTCCTGCTGATTACGTACGAAAACAGACATTAACTGGAGCCGAAAGATTTATCACCGATGAACTCAAAAAACATGAAGATGAAGTCTTAAATGCTCAATTTAAAGCCTTTGAATTAGAATATAAACTATTTAGCGATTTTAGAAATTATTCAAAAGAATTTGTATCAATAATTAGAGAAACTGCTGAATGCATAGCAAAGTTGGATGTTATTCTTTCTTTTGCTTTTGTGGCAGCGGAGCATAATTATACTTGTCCTATATTAAATACAGGGAAAAATTTTGTTATAAAAAATGGCCGCCATGCTGTACTTGAACAAATTTTACCATTGGGTACATATGTAGCAAATGATATTGATATATCGGCAGATAATGATTCAGAAACGAAATTTATGATATTAACAGGCCCGAATATGGCCGGTAAGTCCACCTACATGCGCCAAAATGCTTTAATAGCAATACTAGCGCAAATCGGTTCTTTTGTTCCTGCGGATTATGCCGAAATCGGTATCATTGACAAAATATTTACACGTGTTGGCGCAAGCGATGATTTAACACTTGGAAAATCTACCTTTATGGTTGAAATGACTGAAACTGCTTGTATTCTGAATAATGCAACAGACAGAAGCTTTATTCTTATTGATGAAATAGGACGCGGGACAAGTACTTATGACGGAGTGGCAATAGCATGGGCGGTTGCTGAATATATAGCAAACAATATAAAGGCAAGATGTATATTTGCGACACATTACCATGAGTTGAATGTAATGACAAAAACTTATCCTCATATAAAGAATTATAGAATTACAGTAAGCGAAGAAAATGGGGAGATAGAGTTTTTGAGAAAAATCGTACCTGGAGGAGCGAGCAGAAGCTACGGTATACAGGTGGCTAAAATGGCAGGGCTGCCTAAAAGTGTTGTTTCCCGTTCAGAAGAACTAATGTCAAAAATGCAGCGCGATATGTCAAAAAATCTAGCATCAAAACAAAAGAATAATATAGATGCATCTGTTTTAACACCTCAATTAAATTTATTTGAATAGATTTTGCATTATTACGTTTTGTAAACCCCGTAGAACCAGTCTTTTCGGCTATAAGTATAAGTTTTCTACAACTAAAGTATAAAATTTTCAAAAAACATTAAAGTTTTGAAAAATTATGCCGTTATATATAATGTGAAGCAAAAAATTAATATTTGATATAACAATTTAAATTATAATGTAGAAAGGTATAATATGACGGATAGAGAAGAAGAATTAGGAGCATCACTGTTCGGACGATCATTAGATTTAATGGAAGACGATCCGCTTGAAGAAATCTTTGCGTTGAACATGGGTGATTTTATTTCTGAATATCTTATTTCTGAGGATCTTGCCGTAAAAATCAGCAAAGATGTTAAAGATAAAACAACAAGGTTAAAATCTCAATTAAAAGAATTAATATCTATTTATTCGCTTGATAATACATTATGCGTTTTGGGATTTAGTTCACAAGATGAATATGTGGTATATAATTCTATAGCAAAAACCTTAGCTCAAATCTTGGATTCAGATGCTTGTCATATATATCTTACAAAGGAGTTTACTAAAGGTCTGAATACAGATAATAAATTGTTAGGACTTGTAGGTTCTTCTGTAGATTTTAATGAAGATATTTATTCTAAAAAGCTGGGATATTCTGAAAATGATGATTCAATTGTGGTTCAAGCTTTCAAAAATCTTGAAAAAGTTCAAATAAAAAATGTTTTAGAAATCGATAATTTTGTACCAAAAAATGAATTAAGAGAACAAGATGTAAAATCACTTTCAGTTGTTCCTATCCACAATAATGCATATGTTGTAGGAATCATTGTTATCGAAAATTACAAAGAAAAAATGATTAAAAAAGCGTATATGAATCTTTTAGAAACAATCGGGCGTTTATTTGGCACATCAATGCATCTTCAAAAAACTATTGAAGAAACAGAAAATATTTTAAAAGAAGATTCTGTACAAGCTGAAGAACTACAACACATAAGAGCTGAACTTACTGCCCTTATCGGCGACCTTGGGACACAACAGCAAGCATTTGTTGAAAAATTGGCTAAAGCTGTTGATGAAAAAGGTCAATATAAAGTTGCTCATTCTCAAAATACCGCAGAGCTTTCGAAAAAACTCTGTCATGAACTTGGCTTGAACGAAAAAACTACAGATTTGGTATATTATGCAGGTCTTTTACAAAACATAGGCAAAATAACCTTGCCGGAATCATTGTTTACTAACAAAGGTAAATTATCAAAAGAAGAATGGGAAAAACTTCAAAATCACCCTAATGTAGGCGTTAATTTACTGATGAATATCAACTTCTTATCAGAAGTTATTCCATATATACATTATCATAAGGAACGTTGGGACGGCGGAGGTGAACCTGAAGGGTTAAAAGGTAATTCAATCCCGTTTGGTTCAAGAATAATTGCGGTTGCTGATGCATATACCGCCATGACATCTGATCGCTCGTACAGAGAAGCTATGTCCAAAGAGAAGGCATTAGAAATTATCAAACAAGAAGCCGGTGCAAAATGGGATCCGGATGTTGTGAACGCATTGTTTAATGTTGTTAAATAGAAAAATTTTGAAACGGCTTTTGTTAAACACAAAAGCCGTTATTGTTATTTATCAAACAGATTTTTTAAGAGCATCAAAGACTTCCTGAGACAAGTTTTCGGAATTTACATCTTCACGTATGATTTCAAGAGCTTTTTCTTTTGGTAACGGTTCGTGATAGGCTCGTTTTTCCGTCAATGCCGAATATTTGTCAGAAGCAGTCAATATTTGAGACGCAATATCATATTTAAAATCATTTTCAATTGCAGGATAACCTGTGCCTTTTAGATTTTGATGATGGTACTTGATTAAATTTAAAATATCCGGCTTTATACCTTTATGTTTTAAAAGCTCATAACTGAATATCGGATGCAAATCCATTATTTCCTTTTCGCGAGGAGACAAGCTTCCGTTTTTATTTAAAATCTCTCTCGGGATTAAAACCTTTCCGTAATCATGCAAAATTGCAGCTTGCTGTAAATCAGCAAGGTTAACCTGCCCTTTCATATTTTCCGGCAGTGCGGAATATATTTTAGCGGATGTAATTCGAGCATCTTTCAGATGACCGGCTTTAAGCGCTTCTAATTCTTCCATATTAAGCTTCAACGGTAAATTATATTGTTTTAACAACGACATAATTTTAGGATTTGATTTTGCGACAGATTCAATTTCTGCTTTTGTACCAAAATCATTATAAAGCGGATTCGTGCTAAATGAATCATTATAAGGCGCTGATATTCCCTGATATAATCCTGCGCCGCGGAATGCAGTGATACGAGGATTAAACCCGACAGAGCCATATTTATTCAATACATATAAATTTGGGATAAATGACATACAATAACTTTACACTTCCTATGGTTATATAAAGTATTTATTTAATAAAAAATTGATTGATTTTCTTCTTATATTACAAAAATGTTACAAAATTAATATTTTGGTTTAAACCTTCTCCAGACATACATTAAATTTTCAGGATTTGTGAGTATAAATCCCATTTTTTCATAGAAATTTGCCGCAGAATACATTGATACTAATGAAATAATTTTATTTTCTTTTTGTGCTTTGAGCGCTCTTATTATACTTCTGCCAATGCCCTTATATTCAGTATTTACTTTTGCATGCATTACAGATGGTGAAACTTGCAAACTCTTTATACCAAGATGTTTCGGCTCTATACGATTGGTTTCTGCCATGCCGAGAATCTCATCAGATCTAAGCTTATCAAAAGAATCTTTTTGGAGAGTTGCGATATAAAAATTTATTCCTAAATCTTTTCCTATTTTTTCTTTCAAACCGTGCATATATGCTGCAGAATCAGCTATATCTTGTGAAAAATAAGCTTTAACTCCCCAACTTTTTGCACTATCTTGAAGAGCTTGAATATCTTCCGCTTTATCAATTTCAATTTTTGCAATCGATATATCATGCCTGTTATATTCAGAAGCATTGTCTGAAAGTTTTAATATAGGTTCGGTCTTGATAAATTTTGCTTTAAAATTTGTATTTGGAGTAAAAACTATTTTCATAATAATTTTATAAAAACAGTAAAAAAATTTTTTGTTATTTTTGTTAAATTATTCTACAAATTTTGCACCTTCAGGCTCAACTTTAAGAGTTTTTATATCAACTTTAATGCTTTGACCTTCCCAAATTTCTTTTACAGTTGCTTTTATTTTATCCAAATCATATTTATGTGAAATTACAAGCATAGTTGGCCCTGCTCCTGAAAGAACCGTTCCCAAAATTCCGTCTTCATGTTTGAATGCATCCATGATTTCCTTCATTCCCGGTACGAGTTTTTCTCTGTATGGTTGATGGAGTTTGTCTTTCAAAGCTATTTTCATTAATTTTTCATCTTTTTTATTTACAGCATTAATTAGCATAGCCAAGTGTTTTGCATTGAAAACCGCATCACTTAGAGGTATGTTTTCCGGTAAAACGGAACGTGCAATATTTGTAGAAAGTTCAAAATCCGGTATACAAACTGTAATATCCCATTCTTCCGGCCAATCAAGCTTTTGACAGATGATTGATCCGTCTTCTTCTTGAGAAGAAAGTACAAAACCGCCAAGTATAGCAGGCGCAACATTATCCGGATGCCCTTCTACTTCTGTTGCAATGGATAAAAGAGCAGTTTCATCAGCAGGAGAACCAAGTAATTTATTTGCAGCCATAAGACCGCCCACAATTACAGCTGCAGAACTACCGAGTCCTCTTGTTATTGGAATCTGAGATTGAATATTAATTTTGAGTTCTGAAGGTTCTTGTCCGATAGAGTTATATAACATCTCTACAGCTTTATAAACAATACTGTTTTCATCTTTAGGAATGTTATCAAAAATCATTTCATCAAAAACTTCATCCTCAGACATCATATTAATTTCTATTCCAGTTCCTGGGAGAACAGTTTCTTCAATAGTTATAGTATTATATATAGGAAGCGCCAAGCCCAAGCAATCAAACCCCGGACCGATATTAGCAGATGTTGCAGGCACTTTTACACTGACTTTCATTTGTTAATTTATCTCCTCTAAAATATACGGTGATTATACAATAAAGAAAAATAAAAATCCAAATTATTTAAAATATGAATATTGATTGTTGTGATATAATTTCAATATGAAATATCCGGAAATAGAAAAACTTATTGATATAATAGCCGTATTGAGAGGTGAAAACGGTTGTCCTTGGGACAGAGAACAAACCCATAAGTCACTTCGTCCTAATATGCTTGAGGAGGCATACGAAGCCGTAGATGCAATTGATGACGGTGATATGGAAAACCTAAGAGAAGAACTTGGAGATGTACTTTTACAGGTTGTTTTGCACTCGCAAATAGCAAAAGACGAAGGTATTTTCGATATAGAAGAGGTTGCTCGTGAACTTAGTGCAAAATTAATACACAGACACCCTCATGTTTTCGGTTCAGCGCATATAGATTCCGCAGAAGATGTCGTCAAAGCATGGGATAATATTAAAAAAGAAGAAAAAACAGATAGAAAATCTGTTTTGGATGGAATTTCAAAATCTCAATCTGCTCTAATGTCTGCACAAAAAATCAGTAAAAAAGTTGTAAAAGTTGGCTTTGAATGGGATTCTGTAGAAAGTTTAAAAGAATGTATAAAATCTGAATATAAAGAATTTGAAGAAGCCGTTGCATCCGGAGATAAAGAACATATGGAAGATGAGATGGGCGATATATTATTTGCAACAGTTAATCTTGCGCGCTGGTACAAGATTGATGCAGAACAGGCGCTAATAACTTCCAATAAGAAATTTATCAGAAGGTTCAAAAAAATGGAAGAATTAAAAACAAAACCATTTGAAGAATATTCTTATGAGGAATTTGACAGGCTATGGAAACGTGCTAAAGTAGAGACAGAAAACGGATAAAGGAGATAAAATGAAAAAGTTAGCAGGTACGGTTTTAATATTTTTATTGGTTTGTACAACGGTTTTTGCATATTGGAAAAATGATTTTGACACTCCTATAAATGTTTGTGCTGCTCACATTTTGGTTAAATCAGAAGAACAAGCTTTAAAAATAAAGTCGGAAATAAATGATTTTGAAGATTTTCAACAATTGGCTAAAATATATTCCGATTGTCCTTCAAGCAGAGCAGGAGGATATTTAGGCTGTTTTGGACACAAACAAATGGTAAAAGAATTTGAAGAAGCTGCTTTTAACGGTAACATAGGCGAAGTAACAGGACCTGTTAAAACAGAATTTGGATATCATTTAATCTGGGTTACTAGAAAGTTCTAAATTTAACTAACGAACATCCGATTGTACAAGATTAGAATTAAAATATTTGTTTGCTGCGCTCACTATATCAGATGCGGTAACAGAATCAATCATTTTAGTATAAGAATTTAGGAAATCATACCCAAATCCATATGCTTCAAAATAACCTACATTTGAGGCTTTATCGGCATTGGTTTCAAGTGATATGATAAAACCTCCTTTCAAACGGTCTTTTGCATCTTGTAATTCTGTATCAGAAACAAATTCTACTTTCAATCTATTTATTTCATCCAAAATTTTCTTCCTTGAATATTCAAGAGTATCTGGTTTTGTTCCAATATATCCCATAAAAATTCCGCCTAACATTTTAGGAGAATACGCAGAGCCAAGCTGATATGCAAGTCCGTCTGCTTCGCGCAAGTTTCTGAATAATCTTGAACTCATTCCTGAACCCATCATCGTATTTATAACTTTTAAAGTAACAAAATCCTTTTTATTCTGGACACCTGCTGTTTGCCAACCCATAAATAACCACGCGGTTTGTATATCGTTTATTTTTTTTGTCACATTTTTGGGTGAGTTTAATTTTGTTACAGTATAGTTTGAATATTCAAATTTATTTGTATTTTTTCTATTCAGAATTGAGCCAAAAGATTGTGCCAATTTTTCGGTATTGACATTACCGTTTACGGATATAATTATATTTTGTGCATCTAAGATTCTGTTATAATAACCGACAACATCAGATCTTATTATTTTAGGAAGAGTTTTTTCTAAAATTTTATTTGAATGCGAATAAACACTGTTCTCAAAAATTAGAGTTTTGAATTCTTCCAAGGCAACATTCATAGGAATATCTCGTCTTTGTTTTATTTTAGACAATATTTCAGAACGCATTTTCTCAAGTTCGTAATCATCAAATTGCGCATTATTTAAAACTTCATCCAGAATGTCTAAAGTCTTGTCTATTTGTGCAGTTGTTGTCCTTACGTTTATTATAAAGAAATCTTCATCACACACAGGTTCTATTTCAATACCATTTTCTTCTAAAATTTGTGCCAATTCTTGAGACGAATATTTTTTAGTACCTTTTAACATTGTTTTTGCTGCAAGAGTTCCTTCCCCAGGAATTTTTTCTACAAATTCTCCGCCTTTTGCAATTATAGTCATTGCTATAATATCGTTATTTTTGTTTTCATTTATTAAAAGTGTCGCTCCGTTATCAATTGTATATTTTGCTATACCGGAGTTTTCAGATACTTTTTTATATGTATGACTGATTTTTGGTTTTTCTGACATGTTCTCCATCGACTTAGGCAATATTAAAGCAACAGCACTTTTATTTATTCCCAAATATTTTTGAGCTGCATTTTGAACATCACAAGCAGTCACTCTTTGTATGCTCGCAATATAATTTTTATAAAGGTCAGAACTACCTGTAATTGCCATTATGTATCCAAGTTCTGATGCAATATTAGATGTTGACTCACGTGAATAATATGTATCTTGAACGAGCTTCTTTTTTGCTCTTTCTAACTCTTCTTCGGTAATTCCGTATTTTTGTATATATAAAATATCATCAAATATGGCTTTTTCGAGTTTATCATAAGATTGAGGAGTAAAATTAGCAGTTATATATAATATACCGTCATCTCTAAAACTGCCGTTTGAAGCTGATATAGAAAAAGCTAAACCTTTTTGTTCTTTGATGTTTTTATATAATCTTGAGGATTTTCCGCCGCCTAATATTTCAGATAAGACGTCAAGAGCAAAAGTATCATGGTTAGAAATTTCTGCCCCTCTAAAACCTATCATCATATAACCGGATTGAGTGTCTGTGTATTCAATATTTCTACGTTGTGAAGTTAATTGATGTTCTTTTCGAAAAGTCTTTTTAAGAGGTTTTTTATAGTCTTGCTTGAAAGATTCTTGGACTTTTGCAAGTACTTTTTGCGTATCAACATCACCAACAACAAGAGTTATCATATTTGAAGGTGCATAGAATTTATTAAAATATTCTAAGATTTCTTCTCTGCTCATTGTTCCGACATTATTTGCAGTACCTATAACTTTTCTCTTATATGGATGTGTTGTATACATAAGTGCATTTAAGTTATCATAAATCTTTTTAGCAGGAGTATTGCCGTCTTTTGAGATTTCTTCTATAACGACTTTTCTTTCCTGTTCAAGCTCTTTACGTGGTATTTGAGGATTTAAAAGCATATCGGAATGTAAATCCATTGCTAAATCAAAATTCTCAGAAGGGATAGTTATGTAATAGTGTGTAAAATCCTTGCTTGTTGCAGCATTTACAACTGCACCTTTTGACTCCAGCAATTTATCCATTTCTCCTGTCGGATGAGCTTTTGTTCCTTTAAAGAAAAGGTGTTCCAAAAAATGTGATATGCCGTTATTTTTGTCATCTTCGTTAACGGAACCTGTTTTTATCCATGTATCAACTGTAACTATCGGATTATTATGGATTTCATATACCACAACCGTCTGTCCGTTAGGAAGCCTTTGCACGGTAAAATCTTGTGCAAAAGCTCCAAGTGAAAACAAAAATAAACTCAATACAACAAAAAAGTATTTTATTTTAAACATAAAAATCCCTCATCTATATTCTATATTTTATCATAATATGCAAATATTTTATTTAATATAGTTTTAGCGGGTAATATTAATTTTGTGATTTGCTTTTGTTATACGGAGTTCGCCTGTAATAACCATTAACTTTGGTTCCGTTAGCCCGAACATAGTTGTCAACATAAATTAATTCTCCGCTTTTTACTCTTTCATCAAGAGTATTTTTTGATGGTGTTTTCCAATCATTTGCTATAATATTGCTAAAATAACTGTCCCAAACCATTGCCTTCATTTTTTCATCAAAATTTTTATATTCTTCACCCGTATATATCCGATCTTTTTCTTTTAATCGTTCTAATTCCATATTTTCATATTTTCTCGGGTCATCAGGATGTGTAATTAATTCACCATTATTCATTTTTTCTATAATTTTTTCTACTGCATACTTTTCAATTCTGTCTTCCCCAAGAAACATTGCGCCTTCTCCAAATCTTTGTTTCATATCATATGCAATTTCACGCCCTATTTCATTGTTCCATAAATCCATATTTCGTTCACCTGATGGTGCATTTGGAGTTTCATTCTCATGCATATCACCAAGATATTTTGATATAAAATCTCCGTCTGCATATGATAGGTACCAAGACATGTATGCGTGTTTAAATGCGTCTGCCTCATTATTCCATGTTGCGTGTTCTCCGCTTCCGATTTCGAAACCATATTTTTTTTGTGCCTTGTATGTCGCATCTAGAACTTTGTGATTAAAACCTTTTCTTAATATATTATCTTTCATAAATTTTCCTTTCTTTTGTTATAATGTAACTATGAAAATTCCTATACTACATAAATACTATTCAACTAATTTGTTTTTATATTTGATATTATTTGAATCTTGTCTACTGCTTTATGTTTGCTTATGTTATTTTTTAGTAGGCTATGCATTATTTTTTGCGACAGGAATGTTTGCTATATTGACTGTATATATATTACATGTTTATGTATCACCTATTTTGATTATTATGATTTTATTAGAATTCATTGGCAGAAATACTAAACACATTATCGGATTTAATCAAATTACTTTAATGAATAAAAAACAAATTTATATAGTATATTCTGTATTGATTATTTTATATATTTTTATTTCCTATTTTTTATATATACAATGTAAGACGCCAACTCCTGAACAACTTAGATATGATTAGATTGTATTTTATACTCCTTTCATTTTTGTTATAATGTTTATATGAAACTTCCTAATTTACATAAATTTTATACTGTTAACGTTTTTTTATATCTAATTATTGTGGAGTTTATTGCATTTTGGACAATATTTATCTTAAATAATTTGCGTGTTTTTCCAATTTGTATTAAAATGCTGTATGCTTTTGAATTTAATTATTTATTCTATATAATATTTTTTCCGATTAGCGGTTTATTTGTATTATTTGAATTTATTCTTAGAAAAAATCAAAAAATAGCTAATGTTAATCAAGTTAACTTATCGACTAATGAAAAAAAATTAATTTATATGATAATTATCATATTTTTTATAATAATGTTTTTCATTTTTTATATATATGGCGCACCTCCAACTCCTGAACAACTTAGATATGATTAGATTGTATTTTATTTTATACTTCTTTCATTTTTTTTATACTCTAAATTGAAATATGAATTATGCAGAAAATAAGAATCAAAACAACCCAATGTCATTTACACTCGGGCGCGAGTGCCTTAAATATTTGGTTAAGTTGTACGGAATAAAAGAAATAAATATTCCTTATTATCTGTGTGAAGCAGTCAGGCACGCACTTGTTGAAGAAGAATGCAAGCCGATATTTTATCATATAGATAATAACTTTATGCCGGATAAAGAGTTTTCAGAAGATGAATACATATTATATCCCAATTATTTTGGAATATGCGGACAAAATGCCCAAAATCTTGCTCAAAAATATCCAAAACTGATTGTGGACAATGCACACGCATACTATGATAAGCCGACAGGTTTTGCCTGTTTTAATGCAGGTCACAAGTTCGGATATAAATATTCTTACTTATGGCTAAAAAATAGCCCCTTACAAAATATCGATATTATAAAAAATGACAAAATTTTACGTAAAAATGAATTTTTAAAACTTCATGAAAAATATTCATCCCAAAACCTTCTGAACATTGATACCGAATCTATTATTGCTCCTTTTGTTTATCCGCTGCTTATCAAAAGCGCAGATGAAGCTGATAAAATTGTCAGATTTTTAAATCAAGAAGGAAAAACAATCTACCGTTATTGGAATCAACTTCCCAAGAATTTTAACGAATACAAATTTTATTCAAGGCTTGTGCCAATACCTATTATTAATTAAACAATTAATACTTACCCGCGCAATCTCCAGTAATATTCTACCAGATAACTTATTGCATCAAAAGGATGTTCTAAAAATTTAAATTCACGATTAGCTCTTATCTGAGTGTGGGTAGGCACATCTACGATAGAAGTTCCTTCTTTGAAAGACAGATTATATATGTTATAAAGAATCCACTTGCATCTTCTTGGATCTATAAACAAATGTCTTTCACCTTTTGAGTTTTTAACTCGTGCATTAAAAGCAGAAATTCTGTTCAAAATAGGCGGATTATAATCTCTGAGTTTGAACTTAATATTTTCATATCCATGTTCTTTAAGCGCTTTTTTTATTATTGCGTAATTTGTGTATTCACTTTGTGTACTTCTGTTATCGCCAGAAGCATCACCATTTACAATTATTTCTGATTTGTGATTTGGATATCTGTGCAAAAATTCTTCTATACATTGTTGAGTAGAAGTATTTTCTATTACGATTTCATCAAAAAAATAAACATTTTCATCATCTTTGTGAGCGACAGCCCAAGCCATTGGATCAACGTTAAAATCACAAGTAAGATGTAAGGGTAAATTGGGATTGTATTTAAGATTTAATTTATTTTCTTCGCTAAAGCCTTTAACAACAAGTCCTGACGAATAGTCACCAAATTCTCCGAGAACATTAATTCTATAATATTCTTCATCAAAACTGTCTTTCATGGATTGGATAAAATGCTGCGGAAGGTAAATGTTATTTGTTGTAGGTGCAATTATAAGTCTGTAGTTTTCTTTTGGCTTTTCAACAAAACGATGCCAAATCCATCCTTTGTCAGCCTGTGGATTTGTGTGACCAAAAAGTCTGTATCTGAAATCCACCCAATCCTTTCCTCTATAAGTATTTCTCAAACGACCGATTAGCTGTTTAAATGCAGAATCTGTTATTTGAGAAGCTTCTTCTATTTCTGCCCAATGTAAATTTAGAGATTTGAATTTTTCAGGGTCCTCAAGTGCTGTAAATAGTATCTCTGATCCGTTTGAAAACTTTATAATCTTATCGACTTTGTTATATGTATAGTCTTTTTCCGGAATATACCCGAAATTTTCAAGGTGGTCTAAATAAGAGACCAGCGTTGTTTTTCTCACAAGTTCGTATTCTTTTGCTCCGACAAGCCCTCTGCATCCGGGGTATTTTTTTGCAAGAAGAATTCCCAAAAGAGAACCGCACCAAGTTTTCCCGCTTCCGTATCCGCCTTGGTACATAGCAATATCAAGTGAGTTAGAATGCGGAATTTCAATAAATTCTTTTTGTTTATCTAATAGTCTGTATTTTACCAATTTATCCTCCTTAATATAAACAAAAAACTGCATTCTTATCTCTAAAAATGCAGTTTTTATTTTTACCACTTACAAAATATTTTTTGAAAAAAATCTACAGAATGTTTCATGCAATATCGCTTAACTTTGTTAATATCATTTACTTCCAGTAACGCATTAAATACCTCTGTAGAAAAGCTTCTGTCATTATCTATATATGAATGATTTTCGCATAAAACATCATGAACCATTGCTGCTATCAGAAATTTGTTATCAGTATTTGCACCTATCACACGCCAGAAAAAACGGGGTATTGATGCCCCGTCATAACAATATCCTTTTGGTATGATAAAATTATATGTTTTGTTTTTTCTGTTATCAATTAAACACACCCGTAATTCTTTTCTGCATATAAAAGGATATTTTTCTATAGATTTTTTTTCCTCTTTTGTCATTGATGGCAAGTAGTATCTTACACCAACAAGCGGTATGTCTCCAAAGTATATTGACACTTTTGGGTTAGTATACCAGTTAATCACCTAAAGCCTCCTTTATTCGCATAATTGCTTATAATCGCCGGTTATGAAAAATTTATCGAGTTGCTCAGGTGTTATGCCGATTTCCTCCGCTATCAAATCAATCACAGGATACTTGCGATAAAAATTAAGTGCTTCATCAAAACGATTCAAATAAAGTGTTCTTTCAATATCAGAAAGTCCTTCTTTAGATTCAATTATATGTCTTATTTGATTTTTATTAACACCTTTAGCGAGGATAAGTGCTTCAAACACATCTCCGCGAGTCATAGAAATTTCTCCTATTCTTTCGCGTTCTTTTTGTTTTTGTTCTTCCTCATATTCAGGAGTGTCAGCATATATATATTCCCCGTCACCCTGTACTAAAGGTCTTTCGGTTTCTTTAATTTCTACACCTTCATATTCAGGTCTGCATTGAAGTGTTATTCTTAATCTTTTCAAATTATCATCAGCTAAGACAATTTTATTTTCAAACTCTATATAATACATTATTGAACCTCCCATTTTACGCCTTCACAAGGATAAAAAAGTATTGCATTTATAACAGATACATAAGCACCTCTTAGAAGAACTTGCTCGCCTTTTTTGACAAATATAGTGCTTACCTTTGTTTGCATGTTACCCAAAAATGTTGAAGATATAATTACTGAGCTTGCACCAAAAACCCAAAATCTACCACTACTATTATTTGTAGTAGCTTCAACCGTTACCCATCCGTTGCAAGGTGCTGTAAATAATGTTGTATTTGCAAGAGAGCTTCCTGAACTGCTTGAAGCAGGAGGAGTTATTTGAATTTCAGAACTTGCATCACACGTCATCCAAGATGTACTTAGCGCAGTACCTTGATTATTCACGTTTGTTAAATCTAGATCCGATTTTTCAGAAACAACTGAATTTATTGCTGAAACTATACTTGTTTTATTACTTGTTTGAAGAATTTCCAAATTACCAATTTTATTATTCGTTGATTCAATATCCTCTGCATTGTTGTCTATAGCATCATTTATATCTGTTAAATCAACATATAAACCGCTTCCGTCAGCATGAAGAGCATTGTCTTCAACGGCGCTGATAAAATCTGTTCCCTGTCTTAAATCATTTTTTATGCCGTTTATTGCGCTATTTATTTCTGTTGTAATACTTGCCATGCCGGATGTAATAACATCTGAAGCTGATTCGGCATAATGTTTCGCAGAGTATAAATTCCCATCTACAGGGGTATTATCTTGAGTTGCCCACTGACGTGCAAGGTTTGTATAATACAAAAGCGCGTTATCAGATGCATAAAATTTTGACACAGATGTATTGTATAATGATTTAAATTGATTTTGACTCATAATTATATGCCCTCCACCTTTTTAGGATATACAGTGATTGTATTCATATCACCTATAACTCCGTTTTCTGAAATTAATGTATCTTCAAGTCCTGTATCCGGATCACATACTTTAATTCCGTAATAAAAAATTGCAAAGCTTTCATTTTTTTCGACCTTGAATAAATCCGTAAAATCTCCGGTTAAATGAAAAACTACCTCCGAAGACTTGTTACTATTTACAAAAAGCTCAGTTCCTACGGGTCTCCGATTTCTATCTTGAACCCCAAAATATACTGTGTAATTCTTATCTGTATTAATTCCTGACACGAGAAATATACCACTATCTCCTTGTATAAGTGTTATATCTCCGTTTTCATCTACCTGAAATGCCATATTTAACCTCCTATATTTAATTTTCTAGATGCCGCAAGCATATACTCTTACACCAAATGTATTTGCATTCCCCGTAGAAATATCAATTGTTGATGTTGTTACGGATGGAATAGCTATAAGTCCGCTGACATTGTTGGCTCTGACAGTAATAGTAGGCAGAGCTATTACAGTAAAGTCAGTAGAAGAAAATTCTTTGACCAAATTATATGTCTTGATTAAGTTTGCCGTCCAAGATACACTCGGTGTTATAAAACCTTGCTCCAACCAAACACGTTGAGTTTTCGAACTATCTGAAAAATATTCTCTATACCAAGAAGTGCCATCTTTATAAGTACTTATATATAAACCGTTTTCCGAAAACATTGTTTCCAATGAATTTTGCAGATTTGAAATATTTTCTGATAAGCTTTCTCTTAGTGAAGAAATTGAGCTGTTAATACTTGCAATATTGGAATAAATACTTGCAGTATTGGATATTAATGTGTCAGATATCTCTGTAATCTTATTATCTAAATATTCAAAATTATTATTCATAACTTCTGAAGATGCTAAAGAACCGTATTCAATTGTTGTTAAAGCCATCTTGAGAACTCCTTTCTTTTATCAATGTGTCGTATATTTTATCAATCTTTTTGTTTATATCAGCAAGCTGCTCTTTTACATTTCCGAATTCGGATTTGGTAATGTATACCTGAGATATTTCAGATAGAATTTCCCTGTGCGTATGCTCTAATTTCTCCGGTGTTACAAAGAGGTTATATTGAAAAATCAATGCAATACTTATAAGAAGAATCGGAGCATATTTATAAAATAATTCTTTGTCCATTTTATAATCCCCTTGCCATTGTTTGAAGCATTATAGGCAGCATAGTTGATGTTAAATCATTACTGCCGGAGCCTGTTGTATTTGTTTTTGTTGAATTACCGGAACTTGTTTGCAAAGATTGATTTTGCATATTTGCAAGCAGATTGTATCCGCTTAAATATGCGGCAAGTAAATTATTTATAACTTTTGCAGAGTTGTCTTGAGATTCCGAAAGCAATGTACTTATATAATTGCTCAATGAGTCTGTTGCTTGGTTTGATAAATTTTTGTACAAATCTGTTGCTTGAGAAGAACGTAACATATTTCTTCTGGAAAGCGGATTAATAATAGAATTTTCCAAATTGTTTACAGTTTGTTGATTTAGACTATTTGTGTACGAGTTTAATTTCGACTTATTAACTGTAGAATCCAAAGTCGGATTTAAATATTCATCTAATAATGAATTTATGTTTTTGTTTACAACATTGTATATTGTGTCAAAAGCACTCCCTTTTACAAAGTTAGCGGTAGTTCCTTGATTGTTTGTAGTTGCTGTAGAATAAGGATTTGATGTTGTAGTATTTCCATAAACTGTTTGAGCTGTTGTTTTCGTTGACTTTTTTCCCATATAAATTCTCCTTTCATATGTTAAACTGTTTTAATTTTTACTTTTTCAAATTCAATATTTTTTATACAGAAATCATCCCCATATTCCTTTGTTAAGAAGGTAATTTGTAATGTCTTAAAATATGCTGCAGGTAATCTTTTAAAAGAATTTATATCCTTAACAGGAAAACTTGATTGATCCCAGTAGCCGATATCAAAATAAAGCATATTTTTCAAAGTTTTTGATTTTATGTGTCCTGTCTTTTTTGTTGTAACATCATAATTTTTTGTGTATTCTACATAAAAACTATTTGTATAATACATATCCAACGTAACTTTTGGCGGGTATGGAATTATCTTTATAGAATTTTCACGACCTAAATTAAGAGGCGCACATTTGTAAAAAGAAGGTATAAACTCTCCGTTAAAAGTATTGGAGACATATTCTTCATAAATACTTTTTCCGCCGGAATAAAGAATGCCGTTGATAACTCTTATACAGTTGATTTTTTGCGATTTTCTTTTAATCCATGTTCTTCGAATATAGTCATAAATTAGGATTGTAGAGTGATTTTCGTCATCTGTTTGTGCTAAAAACCATACTTCATTTCTATCAGAAGTTACAACAGAAAGAGTTCTGATATTTTCTGTGTGCGATACAGGTATATCAAATAATTCATCCTGTATATCAATTGCAATATTTTCTCCCATTGTTGTATCGCCATTTATTACTTGACGAAAACAAAAAATACCTCTTTTTGTATAATCATAAAAATATAATTCGGTTCCGTGAAAAACTAACGAATTATATCCGGCGCAGCCTCCTGGAGAATCCATTGTTTTTGAAAAAACTCCATTTTCATCTACGGATATTAAACAGGACGAATTTCTGTGGAAAACAGCCAATGTGCCCAAATAAGGGTGAATTGCAGTTATGCCTTTTACAAATTCTATATAACCTGCGGATGTCGAAAGTTCAGCGGATGAAGTAGAAAAATCATAAATATTTTCTTGCATTGAATACCAAAGAATTTGCCCTGAAAAAATCCACAATCTTCCTGCAAACACAACAACACCAAGGCCTTTTATTCTTCTTCCGTCGGTATCGGTTAGTTCCATCATATAAACTTCATCAAGATTTCCATGTTCATCATATTTTCCGAATTCAATAGATAAGATTTCTTCTGAATTTGTAAATACGAATAAATCAGACCAACCTTGAGAAACATCACAACCTGAAGATTTTCCTGTGACTGTAAGTCCTGAAACTTTCAGAGTTAATGTTTTAGCATCTATAGAAAATAAATATATTTTACCTTCATTGCTATTTTCCGTGTGAACAATAAAATATGTTTTTCCGTTCTGAATACTTTCAAAAAGATTAATTATATCTTCATCCTCCGGAATTAAATCACAAACAGAAATGTTTCCTTTTGCAGTTCGAATACCAACGCCTGAATTAACTTCAGTTGAATATAACTCTACATTTTGTATATCAGAAGCTGTTACAACATTAGAAGAATACATTGACGAAGTACGATTAATGCCGGAGAAGTTATTGCATATTAATGATGTTTTTTGCATAAAACCCCTTTCTTTTGTTGAAATTTGTTACAAAAACAGCCAAATTTTCAGCCAAATGTTACAAAACTTAACAAATCACAAGAAAAAAGGCAATTTTTTGAAAC
>CADCNZ010000152.1 GCA_902802935.1 uncultured bacterium
CGCAACAACAATAAACGGGGAAGGTAAAAATCCAAGTTTAAATGATATTTTAGCAGTAGCTAAAAATATCGGAATCAAAGAAAAACAAGCTAAAGATATTGCCCTTGATATCAAAGATAAATGTTTGTCATTGTTTGATTAAAAATTGTCATATCACAAGAGTAGGGACAGGTGAATAACCCGCAGGAGCACAAAAAATAGCTGAGGGTGGATTCGAACCGCCGACCTCGCGGGTATGAGCCGCGCGCTCTCACCAACTGAGCTACTCAGCCATAAGCTACGTTTACTATTTTCACACAAACATTTTTAAATATCAAGCATAAAAGTAGAGCCTTGCTATTGCAAGGCTCTACAAAGAATTAGTCGTCAATTTCGTCCCTTTTTGCTTCAAAAGGAGCTTTTTTACCAAAATCTTTTTGTGGGACTTGTTTAAAATCACCCCTTTGTACGTGTTTCATTTTATCAAAATGATGTTTATGATGCATCATCTGACAAGGACACCCACCCATCACATATGGAGATGGCGGCATCATCGGTGGTTTGTGTAAAGCCGCAAACAGACTTAATGCACAATATACACCAACAAATGTTCCAAGTGCTATTGTTAAAAACTTCTTAAATGCTTTGCTATGACAAAAGCATTTGCATTCTTTTTCTTCTACTTTAATTTCATCTGACATATAAACTCTCCTTTTTTAACCTACACAATATTAACGAATAAAAAAATCAATTGTTCATTTTTTAAATTAACGGAGAAAAAACTTTGTAAAATAAATATAGAGAAACCAGTATTAAAAGGACACCGCTTATTTTCATTAAGCCATCTGTATAACATGCAAATTTTTTAATATTTTTAAGACCGGATGTAAACATGCCTGCTACAATCAAAATCAGACCTTGACCTACTGCAAATAAGAATAGCATTATCACAGCCGCTAAAAGGTTTTTACCCATTGCAGCAAACACCATTATTCCTGCTAATATTGGCGTTGAGCAAGGAGTTCCTGCAAGAGCAAATGCAACGCCAAGAAGTAGTGGATAAACAAAAAGTGAACTTGTATTATTTTGAGGCATGGATTTAATTATTACAGGAATTTCAAAATCTAAAATCCCAATAATTTTAAGCCCGATAATAAGCAGAATAGATGCCATAATAAGTGTAAAATATCCGCCAAATACCGATGCAAACACACTGCCGGTAACTGCACAAATAACACCTATAACAGTAAATACAATTGCTGTGCCTAATATAAAGCAGCATAATTGTACAAATGTTCTATATGGAGTTTCTTTTGAACACCCGCCTACATAACCAATCATCAAAGGAAGCATTGCCAGCGAACAAGGCGACACAGATGCTACCACTCCGCCTGCAAAAGCTACCGCAAACATAAATAACCAAGTTATTATGCCCGAGTTTCCTGCTGTAAATATTTGTACAAAATTATCCATTATTTGTTAACTCTTTTAAATAATTATCTAAAATCTTTGGCTGCATTGAACCTTCTATGCGCCTTGTAACATTCCCGTCTGAAGTTTTAAATATAGTTGTCGGAACAAGCTTAACTTCATATTTTTTGATAAGCTCTTGTGTATTTTTATCTCTTTTTGTTACGTCAATTTTTCTAATATAAATTTCTTTATTATAATTCGGGCAAACTTCATCAAAAACTTTTTCTAACTCCTGACATTCATAACACATTGGGGAAGAAAACTTAATCACTTCCGCGCCACTCGCAGCAATAGACGGCGGAGTCGTTAACTTATCTCTTGTCAGCCAAAAATAAAGGCTCAAAGGAATCATAAAAATCAATAAAATCCAAGCAATATTTTTATTCATATACCCTCCTTTTCTATGATAAACATATTATTGCGCTTTGTAAATAACAACTTTTATATTTACAAAAAAAAGAATAATACAATGCAATATATTTATAAATTAGCAAGTGGGGTATATTAACGCATGTCAACAAGATTTTTTACAGTATCTTTTAATAGTGATATAGCCCATCTGATAATTAAAAGACCACCTAAAATACCAACAATGGAATCAAAAGAATATATTTGGAAATATTTACCTACAATTAAAGCGCCTATTGCAAGAACAGATGTAAGAGCATCAGCTAAAATATGGTAATAAGCTGCTAAAAAATTATAATCTTTATGTTCATGTTTATGATGTCCGCTATCCATTATTGCAATGCACACTGAATTTACAATAAGACCTATTACAGCTACCAAAATAGCTTCATTAAAAACTATTTCCAAAGGGTTAACAAATCTTGATATAGCTTCAACTATAATCCACACACCTGTAAGTCCAAGAAATATAGAACTCGTATATGCAGCAAGTGTACCTATTTTATCTGTACCGTTTGGGAACTTATCACTATTATAGAATTTTCGTGCCAAAATATATGCCGCATATGTTAATCCCAAAGCAAGAGCATGAGTTCCCATATGATAACCGTCCGCGAGCAATGCCATAGAATTTGTTATATAACCATAAATTATTTCCGCAACCATTGTAACTACGGTTAATATAATTACCGTCAATGTCTTATTCTCGTTTTCAGACGAAACCTCATGACTGTGTGACATTTTTTAACCCTTAACTAAATTGCCCCTACAAGTTCTTTTACTTCATTCCTCTTAACTTTAAGAGTAGTAGTTTTTGGAAGAGCTTCTTTTCTGATAATTATATTAACAGGTCTTTTGTATGGTGTCAGTCTCAACAATAAGTTTTTAATATCTGCTCTTACAAGAGATTCGACTTCTTCTTCGGAATGAGAAGCATACATTGTATCTTTTGGAACAACTACAGCCACAACTTCTTCTGTGCCGTCTTTAGCTCCTGATGTATGATAAGCACCAAAGACGCATACTTCAGATAAGCACTCGCTATTTTCTAAAACAGCCTCTACCTCTTCCGGAAATACTTTTTTCCCGCCGGAAAGTACTATCATATTTTTAATTCTGCCTGTTATATACAAGTGACCGTCTTTATCAATTTTTGCAATATCACCGGTATGAAGCCATCCGTCTGAATCAATAACCTGTGAGGTTAATTCAGGCATATTATGATAGCCTTTCATAATAGATGGTCCCTTAAGAAGCAGTTCACCGGATTCCGGATCTGTTTTGTATTCAAAATGTCTTAATGGTCTGCCAACTGAAGCCAAAACATTACGTTTATCTGTATTAACAGAAACTACAGGGCTTGTTTCAGAAAGTCCATAACCTTGATATACTCTAATCCCTATACGTTCAAAGAACTTTCCTACATCCAAATCAAGCGGAGCACCGCCGGATATACATCCCATGAACTTACCACCAAATTTATCATGTATTTTTTTGAATAACACTTTTTTAATTCCATATGAAGGAATAAATTTTGCTAAATGATATATAGTTTTAAATAACGTTCTCTGAATTAATGACGCGTTCTTAAGTTCACTTTCAATGCCTGCTTTCAACAATTTTAAAAATGCAGGAACAACTATCATAAATTCTACTTGTTTTGCTGTCATTATGCTTAAGATATCTTTTGGTTTAAGGCTCTGTGTATAATATACAGAAAAACCCGAACTTAAAAATGTCGAGAAACCTACTGTCATTTCAAACAAGTGATTCATTGGTAGAATTGAAAGAACTTTAACAGCTTCCTTATCTCCCAATATCACATCCAGAGGATCTTGTAGGTCAATTAATTGGCTTGTCATATTTTTGAAAGAAATTTCAACACCTTTTGGAGCACCGGTTGTACCTGATGTATATATAATTAATGCAGTTTCTTTAGGACTTCGTGGACGCCATTTTGCATTATAATTATCAGGTAACTCGTATATATTCTTTAAGCCTTCATTGTATGCAAATTCATCTACTACAATAATATGTTTTATGGAAGATATCTCTTGTTGAAGTGCCAAAGCTGTTTCCAGATAATGTTGAGAAGCCAATATCACTGTCGGTTCACAGTCTAAAAGAATTGAACGGAGTTCATATTTTGTAAGCTTGATATCCAAAGGGACAGTTGTCATACCGGCAAGTACAGACGCGAATAAGCATGCTCCGTATTCCGGTTTTGATTCTGATAAGATTGCAAGTCTTTGTCCTTTTTCAACCAATAAATCATTTATCAAATAAGCAGCG
>CADCNZ010000153.1 GCA_902802935.1 uncultured bacterium
ACCGTGTCTAAATTAGAATGAGTTTCAAGCTCTTTTAGCGATGATGATACAATTGTCAATTCATGTGCCTCCATTTCTACCAGTGATTTTGTCACCAATTAATTTTTTATAATTTTTATAATACTATAAAAAACAAAAAATTTGTATTTTTTACACTTTTTATATGAGAACTTAACAAATTGTTACAGTTCTACTAATTTATTTTACAGAGCTTCTAAAGCAGCGATTTTCATTAGCTTTGCATCAGGAGTTTTGCCTGTCCATATTTCGATTGCGCGTTCCGCTTGATATATTAACATATCTAATCCGCCGATTGTTTTAAACCCGCGTTTTTCAGCTTCTTTGATAAAGATTGTTTTAACAGGGTTATAAACAATATCATAAACAATTGTATTTGAATTTAATGTATCAAAATCTGCGGTTTCAATTGCCATTTGATCTGCCATATACCCTTTCATTCCAATAGGAGTTGCATTTACTAAAATATCTGTATCTGCCAGGCTACGCATATTTTGAATTTGATAAACATTAAATTCTATTTTTGGAAATTTTGCTCGGACATATTCTAATGTATTATGAGAATTAATAATATTTCTGGTATAAAAATCAATGTTTTTAATTCCTTTTTCGGCAAGACCTACTACCGCGGCTCTGGCCGCTCCTCCGGTACCTAGGATGCCGGCAGTTTTTCCTTTAAGATTAATATCAGCAGGGATGGCTTTTTTAAAACCGTAAATATCGGTATTATAACCGAATAATTCTTTGTTATCTCCTATTTTAACAGTATTTACGCATCCTGCAATATTTGCATAGTCATCAATATCCGTTAAAAATAAAGACATAGGAACTTTTAAAGGAATTGTTACGTTAAATCCGTCATAGCCGTTTGTCTTTAAGTATTTAATTCTGTCAACAAGGTTTTCTGCAGGGGTTTCCATAATGTCGTATTGAACATCTTCACCGATACTGTTAAGTCCGGCTTTTTGAATTACTGCAGATATTGAATGCCCTAATGGGTATCCGATTATTCCTAGTTTATACATATATTTCCCTCTTTTTTATTAATTATACAATACCAGAGCATTAAAGTATACATCAAAATATGTATTTTGATGTATTAAGCTTAATTATATTATTGTGACTTTCTTTATCATTAAAGAAAGTCACCAAAGAAACTGCCCGAACGGAACTACGCTCGCTAATCAATTGTAACGTTCGACTTCAGACGGGCAAACTCGCTATCGCTCAAACAATGCCCGTCTCGCTATTGTCTCACTAACATTGATTGCTCGCTCCGTTAGGCTTGGGAAAATCATTTTTGAATATATTCGTGGCATAACGTAATGAGCAAACAATGTAGGTGAAGCAGCAACAAAGAGAGTGCTGTTTGAGGAACAGGCGGGTTGTAAATTCGCAAGTTGATTTTGTCTGTTAAATTACACATTAATAAAAGAATTTACCCCGAATGTTCCGAGTTCACTCGATTGCGCTGAACCGTACAATTGTTTAGAGAATGCAGTTTAAGCCACGAGAGTTTCTTTCGTACCTTTCTTTGCGGTCAAAGAAAGGTACATATAATTAATAAAAATTTGTAATATACAACAAAATTTATATTTTGTTGTATTCTACCCTTCGATAACGCGTTTTGCTTCGATTACGACAGGAAGTCCGCGAACAACACAGAATACTATAGCAATAACTGCAGTCCAAAAAGCAATAGCCCAAAGAATATCTGCATGGGCAATATTAGGAATCTTTGCAGCAACAATCAAGACAAATGCAAGTACTTTTGCAACTGCATAAGTAATTCGCATAAATTTTGAACCTGTTATCCATTTACAAATCGGGTTAACTTGCATTCCAAAAGGTGTTAATCCTTTTTCCATAGCTGCACTTCTTATGGTATCAGTTACAAAACCTCTTGTAATTGCAATGAGAGGAAACAATATATTAAGCCAACCCATAACTGCAAATAAAATCCAATAAGTGTTTTCAACAATTCTGTCACCCATAATATCTAGAAGTGCACCGAATTTTGAAACTTCATTAAACTTTCTTGCCACATATCCGTCAACACCATCAAGCGCAAATGCCAGTATAGTAAGAGCAAGTGCCCAAATATAAGCTGCTGTATTACCTTGCATAGCATAGATCAAATATACTGCTGCAAACATTACAAAAATTCTGAATATTGAAATAAAATTTGCCATAAATCCCTCTCTAATTATCAATATATATATTACTATCTTTGCTCAAATTGTCAAAATATGTCATCAATTCTCCGGCAGATTTTTCTTTCATCGCTTTTTTATCCGGTATAATAAGTCTGTTTTCAATATCAACATAACTTTTATCCGGCTCAAAGCTATAATCAAAAGTATTTGGCTTTCGCTGTAATATAAATTTGCTGTTTACTTCAAACGGGTTCACTTTTGCTAAATCACTAACCAACGTTTCCAATGCATCTACATCATTAGTTTGGTTGCACTTTTCCGATAATGAAATATCTGAGGCAATGTATTTGTAATTTGAGCCCCTATCTTCTATAAAAAATCTGTGGATGCTGCTATTTTTTAATTTTACAAAGGATAGTTCCGCACTGTGAGCAAACCGTTCCATTATAGTGAGCAAATTACTGTATATAAAAGACATTCTCATAGCGAGAGAAAAATTTTCTAATCCTTTCGATGTTTTTACAATATTGTTACTGAAATGCGAACTCGCTCCCAGAATTAAATTCCCTGTCTGTTGATTTAAATGACCTTTAAAGGTTCTGTCATTGTTTGTGATTGGCATAACTTTCATTATCTAATATTTGCTCCTTTACCCCATCATCTATCTCATCATTTACCCCTAACCTTTCATTCTTGAAAGCGCAAAGTCTTTTTTGTTAAGTTCTTCAACTTTTGAACCCAACATAATTTTTTCAGCTTCTTCCAAAATGCTTACAACTTCATAACCGTTAGCTCCATCAGAGCGTGCTTTTTGTCCTGTTTCACAACAATTTACAAAATGCTGGCAAGCAAGTTTCAGTGGCTCAATTTCCAAATAATCAAGTGCTACATTTTGAGTATTTGCAGGTACAAAATTATCATAGATTTTTAATTTATCGGTTGGAGCACAATCGTCAAAAATGGCAGTTGCTTTTGTACCTCTTACAAGCAAGTTTACATGCTTTTGCGGAGTAATCCAGCTGTCCGAAATATGAGCAATCATTCCATCTTCAAACTCAATTCCAAGATGTGTTATATCCATAATGTTGTTTTTGTCCGAAGAAGCACCTATTGCAGAAATTACTTTAACAGGACTTTTTCCCGTAACATAAGCAACCATTGCAACGTCATGCGGAGCTAAATCCCACATAACACTTCTGTCGTTTTTATGATAATTAACATTTAATCTATCGCTTTGTGCGTAAACAAGTTCCCCTAATGCGCCCTCTTCAATGAGCATTTTTAACCTATTCACAGCAGGATGGTATAAAAGCAGGTGATCTACCATCAAAACCAAACCTTTAGAGTCAGCTAAGTCCATAAGGATTTTAGCTTCTTCCGCTACTGTAGAAATAGGTTTTTCTACATAAACATTCTTTCCTGCTTCAAGCATAGTTTTAACTATCTTAAAATGTGTGTGGCTTGGTGTTACAACAGCAACTCCTGTTATTTCAGGGTTGTTTATAATATCGTTAAAATCCTTGGTTGTTTTTACTCCTGGAAATTGTTCCTGAACGGTTTTTAATGATTCGTCATCAAGATCGCAAACCATTTCCAAAACACCTAAATTATAAAAATTGCGGACAATATTTTTGCCCCACATTCCCATACCTATTACCGCTACTCTTTGATTACTCATATATTAAATCCCCTCGTCTATGTATATATTATATTACAAGCTAGAGAATACGTAAAGAAAATTTTTGAATGTTTAGTTATAGCCTGTAAGCGATTTTACATTTAACCCCTTTGTGTTATTATGTTTATTAATTGGAGAGGATATTTTATGATAGATTTCTTATTAAAATTAATGGGCGACCCAAATGAGAAAAAAATAAAAAAGATGTCGGGTATTATAGAACATATAAATGCACTTGAACCTGAATTTGCAAAAATGACGGATGAAGAACTCAGGGCAAAAACAGATGAATTCAAAGAAATTCTTGCAAAACGTCCAAAATCTGATAATGAAAAAGCTGACAGAATTCTTGAAAAAGAAGCTCTAGATAAATTACTGCCTGAGGCTTTTGCAACAGTAAGAGAAGCCGGCAAGAGAGTTCTGAATATGCGCCACTTTGATGTTCAGTTAATAGGCGGATATTTTTTACACAACGGTCATATAGCAGAAATGAGAACCGGCGAGGGAAAAACTCTTGTTGCAACACTGGCTGCATATTTAAATGCACTTACCGGAAAAGGTGTGCACGTTGTTACCGTAAATGACTATTTGGCAAAACGTGATAGTGAATGGATGGGAAAAATATATAAATTCCTTGGTTTAACAGTTGGTGTAATTCTCTCTAATCAGCATGATGCAGAAGAATTTAACAGGAAAAGAGCTGCTTATGCTTGTGATATAACTTACGGTACAAATAATGAATTCGGGTTTGATTACTTGCGTGATAATATGGCAAGTTCAAAAGAAATGCTCGTTCAACGACCATTTAACTATGCAATTATTGATGAAGTCGACAGCATTTTAATTGATGAGGCCAGAACACCTTTAATCATAAGCGGCAGAGTAGAAAAATCAGCTGATACATATACTCTTATGGCAAAAGTAGCTCCTCAGCTTGAAAAACTTAAAGACTACGAAGTTGATGAGAAAAATAAAAATGTTATTTTAACAGAAGATGGTATCGACAGAGCCCAAGAAATTATCGGATGCAAAGATTTATTTGATATTAATAATCAATATGCTCATGATTTGTTAAATGCTTTAAAAGCAAAAGAGTTGTTTACTCGCGACACAGATTATGTAATCAAAGATGGTGAAGTTGTTATCGTTGATGAATTCACAGGACGTTTAATGCCAGGAAGACGCTGGTCAGACGGATTGCATCAAGCGATTGAAGCAAAAGAAGGTGTACAAATTCAAGATGAAACACAAACTCTGGCAAGTATAACATTCCAAAACTTATTTAGATTATACCCTAAGCTTTCAGGAATGACCGGTACTGCCATGACAGAAGAAGCTGAATTTGGTAAGATATATAACCTTGAGGTTACTGCAATACCGACAAATAAACCTGATATAAGGGTAAACTATTCAGATGTCATATATAAAACAGAACGTGCAAAATATAATGCCGTTGTAGACGATATAATTGCGCAAAATAAAGTTGGCCGTCCGGTTTTGGTTGGTACAATAAGTATTGAGAAATCAGAATACATTTCCTCGCTTTTAAAACAGAAGGGCATTAAACATAATGTCTTGAATGCTAAACAGCATGAAAAAGAAGCTTATATTATTGCTCAGGCAGGCAGAGTAGGTGCTGTCACAATTGCTACAAATATGGCAGGTAGAGGTACTGATATTCTGCTTGGTGGTAACGCTGAATTTCTTGCAAAAGAAGAGCTTGAAAAAAATCATGTAAGTGAAACTGATAAAAATTATGAAACAATAAAAGAGAATGCCCTTGAAAGAGCCCGTAAAGTAACCGAAGAAGAACATGCAAAAGTTGTTGAACTCGGCGGTTTGCATGTAATAGGTACCGAACGACACGAATCAAGACGTATTGATAACCAGCTTAGAGGTCGTGCAGCACGTCAAGGCGATCCTGGCTCAACAAGATTTTTCTTATCATTAGAGGATAACCTGATGCGTATATTTGGCGGAGATAAAATTACGAATCTTATGAATATGCTAAATGTAGATGAAGATATGGCAATTGAATCATCTTTGATAACTCGCCAAATACAATCAGCACAGAAAAAAGTTGAAACTTATCACTTCGATATACGTAAAAGCGTACTTCAATATGACGATGTCATGAATGTTCAGAGAGAGAAATTCTATGCACAACGTAAAAAAGTTCTCGAAGGTAAAGATTTGAGAGATGACATTGCATATATGATTGACAGAGAAGTTGACAGATTGCTAAAAAGTTATATAGCGCCCGAAATGAATCCTGAAGAATATATTCAGGAAGATTTGGAAACTCTTATCAAAGAATTGCATTCAACAATTCCTCAGTTGTCCTACATAACAATAGATGACATAAAACCATATCGTTACAACAGAATTTACGATTCTGTAAAAGAAGCAGCCCAAAAAGCATACAAAGAACATGAAGATGAAATTATCGGATTTTATAATACTATTTCTGCACAATATGATCCGGATTTTGTCCCGCAAGAATTATATTCAGAAGATAACATTATGCGTTCTTTAGAAAGAGATATATTGTTAAGAGTTGTTGACAACCAATGGATTGACCATTTGCATAATATTGATATGTTAAAAGACGGAATAGGTTTGAGAGCCTATGGTCAAAAAGATCCTTTAATTGAATATAAAAAAGAAGCATATGATTTGTTTAATAAGATGATGTACGAGATACAAAGCAATACCGTAAAATATCTATTCCGTACAAAATTCGGTATACAATTTGTATCTGATAACGGTGATGTTCAGGTAATAGAAAACTAATTCATCAAATTCGCAAAGAACTTCCATAAACGAAATTAGCAAATTAAAGGTAACAAATTGTTACAAAAACAAAATAATGCTACCCCATGCTCATTTAATATAGTATAATTTATCTGGTGGGAGGAAAAATGGCGGAATACGTCTATATTAACGGGGACTACATTGAAGCAGAAAAAGCAATGATTCCTATCAGAACTCATGCTTTTCTCTATGGAACATCCGTTTTTGAAGGTATTAGGGCGTATTATAATTCCGAAGAAGACCAGCTTTATGCATTCAGGGTAGAGGACCATTATAGAAGGCTTCTCGCAAGTGCCAAGGTCATGTGGATGAAAAGCCCTCATACATTGGAAGAGTATTTAAATATTACTAAAGAACTCTTAAAGAAAAATAATTATAAAACAGATGCATATATTCGTCCGACACTCTATAAATCTTCAATAAAAGTAGGTCCTACACTTACCGATAATGAAGATTCTTTTTTGATATTTACAACACCGTTCGGGAATTATTTTGATTCTGAAAGAGGATTAAAATTGTGTGTTTCAAGTTGGAGAAGAACATCTGATAATGCAATACCTCCGAGAGCAAAAGTTAGCGGAGCATATGCAAATTCAGCTTTAATAAAAACGGATGCTCATGAAATGGGTTTTGATGACGCTGTAGTATTGTCGGAATCAGGACAAGTAACAGAAGGTTCCGCAATGAACATATTTATAGTTACAAACGGCGTCTTAACAACGACAAATATAACTGATGATATTCTTGTCGGAGTAACAAGAAATACTGTCATAGAGCTTGCTCACGAGTTGGGAATTCCTGTAAGAGAGAGAGCAATAGACAGAACAGAGCTTTATAATGCAGATGAAATATTCTGTTGCGGCACAGGAGCACAAATCGTTCCTGTAGAAAGTGTTGATAACAGAATCATAGGTAATGGATTAACCGGCGAAATAACAAAAAAAATTCAAACAATTTATTATGATGTAGTAAGAGGTAAGTCAAACAAATTCAAGCATTGGTGTACAGCAATATATGATTAGTTTTTTAGGAAAATGTATAAATAATCTTTATAAAAGTATCTGTTATTTGTTGACAGGTCAATCAAGATTTTTACATACCCTAAATCAGGCAGCAGCAATTAGCTATGATTCTCTTGTTATATCACTTGTTATAGCGTTTGTCTCAGCTGCGGTTATTGCGATACAGGTATCAAAACAGTTTTTAATGTCGGGAGCTGAAGCATATGTTGGCGGTTCAATCGCAATAGTAATGATAAGAGAGATTGCACCAGGATTTGTTGCTTTGGCAATAGGTGCAAGAGCGGGTACCGCAATATCGGCAGAAATTGCAAATATGCAGGTAACATCTCAGGTTGATGCAATAAAAACTTTAAAAGTAGACCCCGTTGGGTATTATTTTGCACCAAGAATAATGGCTGCAGCAATTACGGTTCCTATGGTCGTGATGCTTGCGGAGCTTGTCGGAATAGCAGGGGGGCTCCTTGTTTCGCATGCAACAATAGGGCTTCATCCTGCAAGATACATAAATTCAGTATGGCTCTGGCTTAATGCAAGAGACATATATATAAGTCTTTTCAAAGGCGTAATATTTGGCATATTAATTGCCTTGGTTTGTGCTACGCAAGGATACGAGACAAAAGGCGGAGCCAAAGATGTTGGTGAATCTACTACAAAAGCCGCGGTGCTTTCAACCGTTTACATGTTAGTAGCGGATTTTCTGATAAATTTAGTGTTTTACTTGTAGGGAAGGTAGGGGGAAATGTTAGTTAATCGTATTAATCGAACGGAAATGTCAATCAAACCAATTAAACATGAAGGTCTGTCCATTAAACCAATCAAAAAGGGAGAATTACCAATTAAGCCGGTAAGTATAAACAGTTCAAACCCAGCTTTCGGAGCCATTGTAAAATCCAATATAGCTATAGATAAAGGATTTGAAATGGCTTTTAATTTGCTTAAAAATCCTACACTAAAGGATTTGGAATCCGGTAAAAGTTTTTACGACAGCATGAAAAAAATACTTGCATCAAAAAATTTAAAAGTTTTTGATATAGAACTTGGCAAACAAGGAACAGATGTTTATCCGATTATAAATGGATCCAAATTAGATATTATGGCTGGGAGATGTCCGTATGTACAAGATTCTTATCTTGTATATGAAGGATGTAAGGTATTTGCAGATTCTTTGCCGGAAAAACAACCTAAAACAAATTTGGATAAAATATCGAAGAAAATATTTAAAATGAGAGAGCAGCTTGCAATTGAAGAACGTAAATATACTGAAACATTAAAGGCAGAACTTCAAAAATTAAAAGAGCAAATTGCTTAAGTTTTAATTGATAAACCTTTATGGTCGTGTTATTATATGATTACATAGGAGCTGAGCGACTTTGAAGGATACAACAGAACAAGAAACTTATGAATTAATATCTGAATGGCTTGATGATTATCACAGAACAAATGATAATAATAAACAGGCTAAAATAAAGACATTGATTGTATCTAGGATGTTACCGATAGTAAAACGTATAGCAAGAACCATTGCAAGACGTTCTTATGACCCTATTGAAGATATGGTTCAAGCTGGTTCTATAGGTCTTTTGAAAGCTATTGACAGTTATTCATCAGAATTAAACGATAACTTTAAAATATATGCAGGCTATTTAATAATTGGTGAAATGAAGCATTATTTGAGGGACAAACTCAATACAATAAGAGTTCCTAGACATATTCAAGAACTTTCATATCGTATAAACTCATTTATCAGCACCCTGACCCCTGAAGAACTTGATGATTTAACAAATGATTATGTAGCAGAAGCACTACATATTCCTGCAAAAGCGGTTGACTTTGCTATGCAGGCAGACAGAAGAAAAGCTACGGTTTCACTTGATGACATATATTGTATGGATGATGACAATTTAGGTTATGAAGAAATTCTTACAAAGGATAATTATAAGGAAGAAGCCGATTTAGAGGACACAAAACTTATATTAAAGAATGTAATAAAAAAACTTCCGGAAGACGTAAAACAAGTTATAGAATTATATTATTATAAAGACATGAATCAGAAAGAAATTGCAGAGCGGATGGATATGACACAAATGCAAATTTCAAGGAGAATGAAAAAAGCATTTTATTTAATTTCCGAAATGATAAAGGATATGGGAGCAGAAGCGCCTGAAAAAGAGGAGTAGAGTTTTTGGAAGTAAACATTTATATACTGTTTTGGGTGTGTATTTTTGGACTTTGTTTGGGGAGCTTTTATAACGTTGTTATTTTAAGAACATTGTCTAATGAAAGTATTGTTTTTCCGCCGTCCAAATGTCCAAAATGCGGTCATAAACTATATTGGTGGCATAATATTCCAATATTATCTTATTTATTACTACGTGCAAAATGTTATTTTTGCGGAGAAAAAATAAGTATACAATATCCGTTGATAGAATTTTTAACAATGGTATTATTTGGTTTTGCATTCATAAAGTTTGGTATAAGCATATTAACATTGTTTTCATTTATATGGATATCTTGCTTAATAATAATGACGGGCACTGATATAAAAGAAAAGGTTGTAGATTGCAAAATTTCTATTGTAATGGCAATAAGTGCTTTAATTTTTTGGACAATAAACTCAGGATTAAAAGGATTTATATTTTCAATTTTTGGAATGTTATTAGGTGCATTAGTAGTAGAAATATTTGCAAGGACTGGCTATTTGATTGCAGGAACAAGAGCTATGGGAGAAGGCGATACATATGTTGCAGGCGCATTGGGAGCAATGTCAGGTTTCGTTGGAATTTTGCTTGTTTTGTTATACAGCTTAGCTGCAGCAATGTTGTTTATTGTTCCTACATTCTTGATTAATAAATTTAAATCAGGTGACAAACTCACCTGTATCTTATCAGTACTTTTCATTTTATCTGCAATAATACTTCAAAGATTTCCGCAGAATTTGTTTATAATAGCGTTAATAATAATTTTTGGTATAATGCTTGCGTATTCTATATTAAAAGGCATTAAGCAGGAAAAAAACCGTAGCTATTTTCCATATGTTCCTGCACTCGCAATAGGAGCTTTGTATTTCTTATTTATTTAATTTTACAAAACATTACATTTTGTTGGAATTTTAATATGTTTTAAATATAATTAGGGAGTAAATTTACAAAATAAAACTATCACGAGGGAGTATAATTATGCCGAATAATGAAAGTGTAGGGAAAAAAATAGTTGAAGCTTTGAAAAAGCAGGCTGAGAATATTGAAGTATCAGAAGATGTACAGGATATTTTTGCTGAAGAACCTGTTTCAGAATCTGATAACATGTTTGCATCAGAAGAAAGTACAAATGATATATTTGCAGAGCCGGCACCTGTTTCAAAGAAATTAAGTTTTTTTGATGATGTTGAAGAAGAAAAAGAACCGTTTTTTACAGAGGTTAGTGCTATCCAACCTCAGCAATCGGAATCAGCTGAAAATTTTGAAATGCCGTCAAACATTGCAGTATTAAAGAAACTGATATCACAACTTCCCAGCGGAGTTTCAAGACACACAGGTGCACAAATTATAAAACAAACAATGGAAGCGCTTGGAATTTCAATGAAGAGTGTTTTACAGGATGCTCAACAAGTTCAAGAGAACTTAAAAGTTTCTGCAAGAGAATCACAAGCATCAATCCAAGAATACAAAAAACAGATTTTAGCTCTTGAAAAACAATCACAAAGCTATCAAAAGCAATATTCTGCATTAAACGATTTAATAAGCTTGTTTATTCAGACAACAAAATAGATTTATATAATTTATTAAACAAAGACCTGATTTTCAATCAGGTCTTTGTTTAATGTTACAGATTTTTGGAAGAATGTTAAATACTACCCAAAGGAAAAGAGCGGGTATGTAGCCCCCGCTCTCATAATAGCCCGTGAGAGGCTATGTGTTTTTTATTAAGTTTTTGTATTTAATAAG
>CADCNZ010000154.1 GCA_902802935.1 uncultured bacterium
ATCCAATCTTGATTGTGTAAGTACCAATCAATGGTAAGTTTTATACCTTCTTCCAATGTTATTGAAGGCTCCCAACCAAGCTCCGATGTACTTTTATCATTTGCAATAGCATAACGTCTGTCATGACCAAGTCTGTCTTCAACATATTTGATAGAGGATTCATCTTTACCCATAGCATCAAGAATTAAATGAGTAATTTCCATATTTGTTTTTTCATTATGACCGCCGATATTGTAAACTTCGCCGAGTTTGCCTTTATGTAAAACTACATCAATGGCTTCACAGTGATCATAGACATATAACCAGTCACGAACGTTCAATCCGTCACCATATACAGGAACTTTTTCACCTTTAAGTAATTGTGAAATAAAGAACGGAATAAGCTTTTCAGGATACTGATAAGGCCCGTAATTATTTGAACAACGCGTATTTAAGGTTGGTAACCCATAAGTTTCCCTGTATGCTCTAACTAACATATCTGCACTTGCTTTTGATGCAGAGTATGGGCTATTTGGCGCCAAAGGAGTTGTTTCATAAAAATAACCTGTTTTACCCAATGTTCCGTATACTTCATCAGTTGAGACCTGTAAATATCTTTCAACACCGATTTCTTTGCTTGCTTGAAGTAAATTCGAAGTACCTTGTACATTTGTTTCAATAAAGATTTCAGGATGTTTAATAGAGTTATCAACATGAGATTCTGCGGCAAAATTGATTACGCAGTCGGATTCTCTAACAAGTTCCCTAACCAAATCTCTGTCACAAATGTTTCCGTGAACAAATTTGTAATTAGGGTTATTCTCAACGTCCTTAAGATTTTCAATATTTCCGCAATAAGTGAGTGCATCCAAATTGATAATTTTGTAGTCAGGATGTTTTTTAAGCTCATGTCTTACAAAACAACTTCCAATAAATCCTGCACCACCGGTTACTAATAGTGTTGTCATTAAATCAACTCCTCTTTGTTAATTTCGCATAATTTCGGTTGAACCTTGTCTTTTTCAGAAAGAATCGGTTCAAAATCTATTTCCCAATCAATGTTTATATCTTTGTCACACCATAACACACCTCTATCGGCATGTGGCGCGTATTCACCGCTTGCTTTATATAATAACTCAGCTTCGTCAGAAAGTACAACAAAACCATGAGCAAAACCTTCCGGAATAAATAGCATTTGCTTGTTTTCTTCTGATAGCTCAACTTTAACATATTGCCCGAAAGTTTTAGAATTAGGTCTTATATCCACAGCAACATCATATATTCTGCCTCTTGAGCATCTTACAAGTTTCGCTTGTCCGTAGGGTTTCGCTTGATAATGCAAACCCCTAAGCACATGGGCCGTGGATTTTGAATGATTATCCTGATTAAATTCAACTTTAATTCCGTTGGCAAAAAAATCAGATTTTTTATAGCTTTCCAAGAAAAATCCCCTGTTATCACCAAATACTTTTGGTTTAACGAGAATAACTTCTTTTATTTTTTGTGGTTCAAATTCGAATGGCATTTTTTCTTCCTTAAATGTTTTTTCCTATCTTGATATATTCAAAACCGCTTTCTTGCAAGCGTTCTGCGTTATACTGATTTCTTCCGTCAAATATAAGCGGTGTTTTAAGAAGGGTTTTAATTCTTTCAAAATCAGGACGTCTGAATTCGTTCCACTCGGTTAGAAGAATCATGGCATCAGCATTTTCAAGCGCTTCGTAAGAGCTTTTTGCATAAGTAATTTTGTCACCGAATATTCTTTTTGCTGTTTCCATTGCTTTTGAATCATAGGCTTTAACCTCTGCACCAGCTTCGAGCAAAGCATTAATGATAGTGATTGCAGGAGCTTCTCTCATATCGTCCGTTTTGGGTTTAAATGCAAGTCCCCAAACTCCAAAAGTTTTGCCGGATAAGTTTTTGCCCATTTTATTGAAGATTTTTTCAAGAAAAATTTGTCTTTGTGCTTTATTTGTTTTGTCGGCAGATTTGATTATAGACATATCGCAGCCAAAATCTTCACCTGTTTTGATAAGTGCTTTAACGTCTTTAGGGAAACAGCTTCCGCCGTAACCAAGCCCCGGGAATAAGAATTTGTTACCTATTCTTGAATCTGTTGAGATACCGACTCTGACCATTTCTGCATCAGCACCGACTTTTTCGCAAAGATTTGCGATTTCGTTTATGAAAGAAATTTTTGTTGCCAAAAATGAATTAGCCGCATATTTGGTCATTTCTGCAGATTTAACATCCATGACAATAATTCTGTTTCCTGTTCTGAAGAACGGAGAATAGATTTCCTGCATAATTTTGGTTGCTTTTTCGGAATTTGAGCCGATTACGACTCTATCAGGCATCAAGAAATCGTCAACGGCATTACCTTGTTTAAGGAATTCAGGATTTGAAACAACATCAAAATCATAGGATGAAGTAAGGTTTTTCTTAATAACTTCCGCAACCTTTTCTGCAGTTCCGACAGGGACTGTTGATTTATCAACGATAACCTTATAACCATTCATAGCTTTACCGATTTGTTCAGCGACACCGAGAACGTATTGTAAATCGGCAGAACCGTCCTCATCCTGAGGAGTACCTACGGCAATAAAGCAGACCTCAGAAGCTTTGACGGCTTTGTCTAAGTCAGAGGAGAATGTCAGACGATTCTCGTTCACATTAGACTTAACCAATTCTTCAAGCCCCGGTTCGTAAATAGGAATAATTCCTTGTTCAAGTTTTTTTAGCTTTTCAAGATTGTTATCGACGCAGATAACGTCATTTCCCATATCGGCAAGGCAAGCACCTGCTACTAAACCTACATATCCTGTTCCGATTACTGTTATTTTCATATACTCTCCTATTTATCAAATGATTTTATTTTTTCAACAATATAGGTTACATCATTATCAGATAATGATTGATGAACAGGAATACATAAAGTATGATTTGATGCCCATTCTGCGTTCTCAAAATGTTCTTTACAACCATAATATTTTACAAGATGAAGCGGATAGTATCTGAATGTTGTATAAATTCCGTTTTCTCTTAAATAATGTGCTAAATCATCGCGTTTATCATTCCTACATTGAATCCAATAGAAATAATAAGACGATTTATATTCATCAGATACTACAGGCGGTAAATCAAGCCATGAAACTTCTGATAATTCTTTATTGTAAAAATCATTAATCTCTTTTCTTCTTGCGATAAAAGACGGAAGCTTTTTAAGTTGTTCTAATGCCATTGCGGCTGTAATGTCATTCATAATAGCTCTATGACCGGCACATGAAACATCAAAAGCCCACCATTTTTTGTCTACCGTGTTAGAATAACCGCTTTTGCTTTCTAAACCAAAGTACATTATTTTTTCTGCTTTATTTGCAAGTTCTTCATTATTGAAGCATAATATAGAGCCATCACCTGCAACGAGAATTTTCATTGCGTCAAATGAAAACATGCCCATATCACCAAATGTTCCAAGGGATTTTCCCTTATATTTTGAAGCTACACCGCACGCACTATCTTCAATTACCCATATATTTCTTTCTTTGGCAAATTTTACGATTTCTTCTATTTCACATGCAATTCCGCCAAAATGTATAAGCAATATTGCTTTTGTTTTTGGCGTAACAACTTTTTCAATATCTTCAAGCCTTACATTTAAAGAACGCTTATCAACATCACAAAATACCAACTTAGAACCATTCGCTAATACTGCATTTGCAGCACCTACGAAACTTATTGTCGGAATAATAACTTCGTCATAGGGTTTAATGTCAAATATTTTCATTGAATTAAATAACCCCTCTGAGCAACAATTTGTACTTCTCACCAAAGATTTTGAAATACCTAAATGTTGTGCGAAATTTTCTTCAAATTGGGCAGTAAGCTTCCCTTTCCCTAACCAATTTGATTCAAATACTTTTTTAATTGCTTCCAGTTCCTCATTACCTAAGCTAGGTTGAAATACGTTTATCATAAATTCTCCTTTAACTATATTACAAACATCCGCCTCGACTTATATAAGTTAGGCGTTTTTTAAGTTTACCTGCTGTTAAATAGGACAAAATTCTGCAAATGTTTTGTATAAAATTACGTTTGAATTTTACTTTTGTATTTTTTGCAGCAGTTTCCCATTCTTCAATTGCAAAAGTTTTATTAGAATTGAATGAAGCCCAATACCTATAAAAATATTTAAGCTGGTCTTGAGTAATGGTATTTGTTTTATATTTTTTTGGTAATTTAAAATTATTATCTTTGGCAAAACTTATCAAATTATCAGTTAAACCAATAATCCAAGGCCCAAATACGTGTGTTACCGGTAAAGGATTGGTCGAAACATCAATATATGTGTAATTAAGCTCTTTTGCCAAATCTACAATATGCTGACTGGAATCAGGTTCAAAAGTTCTGTTCAAACATATCAGATGAGTGCCGTTTTTCGCAAACAACAAATTGTGATATGTGCTTGAAGCAACTGTCGCAAGCTCTTTGCACCCTTTCATTATTGCAATTTGTTTTCTTAATGGTAATCTTTCCGGCGAAAATACTTTGAATCCGTTTTTTTCAAGTAATTTTTCAATTGGTTTTTCACCTAAAACGGGGTTTCTTTCTACAAGTTTTGTCCTTGTAAAATAAACTTTTTCGTATTTATCAGCCTCAACTTTTGATGCCATATAAT
>CADCNZ010000155.1 GCA_902802935.1 uncultured bacterium
GATGATTGAAGTTGAAAGATTAAACGGAATAAATAACCGTTCAGATGTTGAAAATCGCAAAAAAATATTCAGAGAATTATTAATTGCAAATTACCCAATAAAGGAACTTCATGAGCGACAAACCGATAGAGATTGAATTTGACAATAAAGAAATCCACGAAAAACTTCTTGATCTTGCAAAAAAGACAGAAAACCTGCGCCCTTTGATGAAAAACATTGCTGGCATATTTGCTTATTCAACAGAGGAAAATTTTAAAGAAGAAGGCAGACCTGAAAAATGGTTAGATTTGGCAGAATCAACCAAAAAACAGAGAACTAAAAAAAGGAAGTGGCCGGGACAGATTTTGCAAGTTGAAGGCAAACTTGCCGCATCAATAAACACATTTTATGATAATGATTCTGCGGTTATCGGATCAAATTTAGAATATGCCGCCATTCATCAGCTTGGTGGTCAAGCCGGCAGAAATAAATCTGTTGAAATACTTGCAAGGCCTTATTTAAAACTTACAAATGAACAAATGGAAGAAATATTAAATTATTGCAACAAATTTATATTATAAAAATTAATTTTATGATATGATACAAGGGTATTGATAGTATATGGAGAGGTATTTATGCAAAGACCAATTGTTATTGCGGAAATTGGATGTAATCATCTAGGTGATATTAATATTGCACATCAAATGATAAAATTGTTAGGTACATTTAAGTTATTAAATGAAAAATCTTCTATTGACATAGTAAAATTCCAAAAAAGAACAAATAGAGAACTTTTGTCTCCAGAAGAATATAATGCTCCTCATCCAAACCCAAGGAATAGCTATGGCAAGACATATGGGGAACATAGGGAATTCCTTGAATTCAATATAGAACAACATAAGCAATTAAAAAAATGGTGCGAAGAAGAAGGAGTTATATATTCTACTTCTACTTGGGATTTAACAGCAGCAAAAGAAATTGTTTCATTAAATCCTAAACTTATAAAAGTTCCATCAGCAAGTAATTTAAACTTTCCAATGCTAGAATATTTAAGAGATAATTACAAAGGGGAAGTTCATTTATCTTTTGGGATGACAAACCATGAAGAAGAAAGAGAAATTGTAGAATTTTTCAAGGTTAAAAATAGAGCAAAAGATTTAGTTATTTATTCTTGTACTTCAGGCTATCCCGTTCCTTTTGATGATATTTGTTTAAATGAAATAACAAGATTAAAAGAAACATATGAGAAAGATGTTAAAGGAATAGGGTTTTCAGGTCACCATTTAGGTATAGCAGTTGACATAGCTGCACTAGCCTTAGGTGCAACATACTTTGAACGTCATTTTACATTAGATAGAACCTGGAAAGGAACTGATCATGCAGCGAGTTTAGAGCCGCAGGGCTTGCAAAAACTTGCCAGAGATTTAAGGCAGACGGCTCTTGCACTTTCTTCAAAAGATAAGGAAATTCTTGATATTGAAGCTATTCAAAGAAAGAAATTAAAACATATCGTTAGGGACAAAAATTAATTATGATAGAAGAACGAATTAAACAACTTCAAACTATAGCGTATGATAAGTTGAAACTTAAAGAATACGAATTTTGCTATATCGGTGGGCTTTCGCTTGAATATTATGGAATTAGGAATGCTAATGATATTGATCTTTGTTTAACACAAGATGCATACAGAAGAGTAGAGAAATTAGGTATTATTAAAGGTGTAAAAACTTCATTTTATGGTGTAATGAGATGCGATGCTGGTGATAATGTTGAAATAACGCTTAATAATTATAACATTATGGGCATTAGTGATGCTGAAATAATTGAAAATAAGGAATACCACATCAAAACTAACAACTTGAAATTCATTCGTCCAGAATTTGTGTATACTACAAAATTACTTGCGAAAAAATCAAATAATAATGCCCAACGCGATATTACTTCAATCGTTAATTATTTTAGAGATAGTAAAGATAATTTTGATTATAATTTAGTAAAAAGTCTGTATAAAACTGCAAAACACGAAATATTAAAAAAAAGAATCAAGTATGCTAAAAATTATATACTCAAATATTTAAAAAAACCGGATATTGAGAAACATTATAACGCTATTATTAAGAGTCAATTCATTTATAACGTTTATCCTACAGAAAAATTCTTGACCAGACAAATGGATAAATACAGGCACTTCCAAGCATATGATGTTATTGTTAGATATGGTTTTGCAAAAGAATTCTTAGAAAAAGGGCTAAACAAAGAAAGCTATTGGGCAAAATTATACTCCAAAATGCAAACAAAAAGAGGCAACGGCGCAAAAGATCATACTTTTAGTAGATATATTCCTCTTATAGAATCTTTTAAGGATGGATATGATTATGATTCATATATAACAATTGCGAAAAATGGTTATCTCATAGATGACGGATCTCACAGAGTAGCACTGTGCCTTTTGTTTAATGTTCCTTATGTCTCTTTAAAAGAGGCAAAAAAACATTTTGACACAAGAAATTATGGTATAAAATGGTTTGAAAATAATAATTTTAGTAACGAAGAAATTAAATCAATAGTACAACTAAAAGAACAAATTTTTATGGAAAAAGGTATTTACTTCCCTGTTATCTTATGGGGCAGTGTCACGCAATATGTAAATACAATATGTAATGAAAACATAAAAAAATATGGTGAAATAATAAGTACAAAGAAATTTACAATAGATGACGACAGTAAGTTTAGGAAAACTGTGTTTGATATCTATTCAAGCGATGATATTGCTAGATGGAAAGTTGAAAAAAAACTTGAATATTTAAAGCCATATCCAAAAGAGTTTACAGTTGTTTATGTAGAAATCCATGAACCAAAATTCAGGAAAAAAACAATGAATAACCATGATATATCAACTGTTGTTGAAAAAATGAAAAAGGAAATAAGAGATATTTACAAAGGAAAAATTGACAATTATTTCTATGATATAGTTGTTCACATGTGTGATAATTATGCTCAAAACAGAATTGTAAACAGCGTTTTAAAAGAGGTTAAAAATGGCTAATATTGCTTTTATACCGGTAAGAGGCGGAAGTAAATCAATACCTTTAAAAAATATTAAAGTTTTGGCTGGAAAACCTCTTGTTTATTGGACAACAAAAGCCGCAAACGATGCGAGATGTATTGACCAAGTTATTATAGCAACAGATAGTATTGAAATAAAAAACGCCGTAAAATCATTTAATTTGCCAAAAGTTGAATTATACTGGCGCAGTAAGGAAAATGCTCAGGACACTTCTTCAACAGAAAGTGTAATGCTTGAATATATTAAAAATGCAAAACTTGACAATAATGATACTTTCTTTTTAATTCAGGCAACATCACCACTTTTAAAATCAAAACACATAGATGAAATGTACAAAAAATATTTAAATGATGGCGCTGATTCCTCGTTATCCTGTGTTATAAATAAAAGATTTTTCTGGACAAACGAAGGTAAATCTATAAATTATGATTATAGAAACCGTCCACGTAGACAGGATTTTGACGGCTATTTGATGGAAAACGGTGCTTGTTATATAAATAAAGTAGAAAATATTTTAAGGGATAAAAACAGGCTTTCGGGTAGAATATCGGTGTATGAAATGCCTGAATACACAGCAATTGAGATAGATGAACCCGATGATTTTCTGCTTATTGAGAGATTAATGGAGAAGCACAAAAATGACTAATATAAAACTTTTTGCAACAGATGTCGATGGCACAATGACAGACGCGTGTATGTACTATGCAGAAAACGGAATGGAGTTGAAAAAATTTAATTTCCGTGATGGAATGGGATTCAAACTTCTCCGAGATGCAGGCATTAAAACGGCGATTATAACATCAGAAAAAACAAACATAGTACAGAAACGAGCAGATAAATTGAAAGTTGATTATCTTTCGATGGGGACTTGGACAAAGTTAGAATTTGTGCAAAATATTTGCAATGAACTCGGCATTACTCTCAATGAAATTGCATATATCGGGGATGATATTAATGATATTGAACTATTGTCTGCGGTCAAATATAAAGCATGTCCTAAAGATGCAGTAGAAAAAGTCAAATCAATCAATGGAATACGAATTCTTGAAAATAAAGGGGGAGAGGGTGCTGTTAGAGAATTCATTGAATACCTATTAATGGATATATAGCAGGAGCAATAATTGCAAAACATATATCTACAATTATCATCATAATGATAACGGCTTTATGTGAAATTATATTTTATAAATTTGAAAAATTTATTTTAAAAAAATACATAATTTGAATTTAACTTAAGAGTTTATATTTTCTAATATAGTATATTCTGTGAATAAACATCACTATATAAACAGAAGAAGCGAGAATTGCAATTGTATAAATATTTATAGAATGTGCTATATACAGAATAAAAAGTCCTACAGCATTGTATATGCCACACAGCACATAGCAAGTATTAGTTTCTCTTGTATAACCAAATGCTCCCAATAAAGAATACCCTAACACAGAAACTAAAGCATTAAATACAAATACACACATGAAAATGTGTAAAATCGGAACAGATGCAATATATTTACTTGAATAGAATAATAGTATAATTGGTTTTGCCAAAAACATCATAACTATAGTCAAGCCAATTATAAAAATTATTAAATATTTAAGCATTTTTTTATAAAA